>DATEAU010000178.1:0-17059 GCA_035288165.1 Bathyarchaeia archaeon | reverse complement strand
GGGATTTCGGAATGACGTTGCTGCAGGAACTTGATAAAATTTATTTCTTCATGAAGCGAGACATCATTTCCTTTTCAACTTACAAGACGAATATTCTGCTGAGCGTTTTAAGCGCATTTTTCGGCGCGCTATCTTATGCGTTTCTTGGTGCGAATGCGCAGATGCAAAGCGTTCTCGAAAGCTATCACATAAGCTTCACGACGTATCTTTTGATTGGGCTTGCGTTTAACACGTATCTATCCCAGAGCCTCACGCTAGTGCAGAGAACGATTAATCCTTGGTCGCTGGAGGAAGTTTTAGTCTCTCCGACTGGGCTGGTTACATTCATAGTTGGCAGTAGCCTGTGGGGTTTCATTTGGAGTACTGGAGTCATAGCTATCTACCTTGCAGTGGGAATTTTTGCGTTTGGAGTGGTCTTAAGCGTAAACATCGTCGGAACCATTCTTGTGGTGGCTCTGGGGATTGCGACTTTCATTGGGTTCAGCATGATTGGCGCAGGAATTTTGATATTAACCAAGCAGGGAGACCCTGTAACGACGATAATAACCATAGCCACGAATCTTTTTGGGAATGTTCTTTTTCCACCTCAGGTCATGCCGCAGGCGCTGCAGGTGATTTCGTATTTTGTGCCGCAATACTACTTTTTCACCACAATCAGGCAGGTGTTGACTGGTGCAACTTTGCAAGCTATTCTACCTGATTTGCTGGTGCTAATTCTAATGTGCGTGATTATCTTGCCTCTTGGATATCTAGTTTATTCGTGGTGTCTCAGAACAGCAAAAAAGAACGGAACGCTTTCATGGTTCTAGGAGAGTTAGTGTTATCTTTCTTTTCTAGCAAATATAGAGCTGCGAATCTGGCGTAGAATTTTGCCACTTAAGGCGAAGGAAGCCGAGGAAAAACGCCATGCGAAGTCTTGGAAAAGTTCTATTGATACTAAATAAGGGAAATAGACTATTCCGAGCATAATAGTCGCTAGCAAAACTGTCTCGTATACGAAATCATCAACAAAACAAAGAAGAAAAGAAGAATCTACTTCAGTGGCACGTACATTGATGAGCGTGATGCACCGATACCTGGAGTCCCATGCCGTACAGGCTTGTTCGTTATAGCGAATTCGCCTAGGTAGTGCCCAATCATGTCTGGCTTGAGTTCTACTGCCACGAATTCTTTGCCGTTGTGAATCTGGATTTTTACGCCCACCATTTCGGGAAGGATTATCAGATCGCGAACGTGAGTTTTTATGTTCACGGCTGGATCTTTCTTCTGCGCTTCACGAACCGCACGCATCTTCTCCAGCAGAATCCTCTGTTCAGGCGTCAAACCGCGTTGAAGACTTCTTCGCTGTCGTGATGGAAGCAGAGTGATGAACTCATCCATAGACATACCTAACAAACTGTCCAAAGTGTGACCGCGATAGCTGAATTCTTTTGGCATCTTTCAATCTCACCATACCATATTTCACATATGATTAAACGTTGCTCAATCAACTCTCCGTTTGTGCCGTCGACCAGCACCACGAGCCGAAATCAAACCAACCTTTTGTCCAGGTGGAGCACCATGCGACGTCGTTGTAGCCTTCCGAGCACTACGCTTGCTGCTACCATACGGGTGTACAGCCGCAACCATTTTTCGCCCGCTGCATCTCGGATATTTGTGACCCTTCGCCTTCATCCAGTGGAACATTTCACCAGCTTTCAAGAACGGCTTCTCTGTCCTGCCTGCACCAGAAACCACGCCAACAGTTGCCAAGCAATAATCGTTAATGTACCGTGTGCGACCAGACGGCAAACGAACCATCGTTCCCTGAGGAGTATGCCCAACCACAGTGGTGTAAGCACCAGAAGACCGGCAAAGCTTGCCACCATCGCTAGGGCGAAGCTCAAGATCACAAACCATAGTTCCGTCATGAATCTTACCCAGAGGAATAATGTTGCCAACGTCAACAGGCGCTTTTCCGCCTAGACTGATTTTCTGCCCCACGAAAATGCCTTCAGGAGTAACCGTGTAACACGAAACCCCGTTCGCGAACCTCAAAAGCGACAAGGGTGCACCTCGACCAGGATCATGCACTAAAGCTTCTACTACGCCATCAACTGAAGAGTTAAAGAATTCTTTAGACGCAAAAGCCTGCGGATACTTGACAGCCGCAACTCGCTTGTGCGTTGAAGCCCTGTAAGTTGAACCGCCACGACCGCGACGTTGAACACGAATCCGCTTACCCATTCAACACAATCTCCATATTACCTTAAAGTATTCCAAGTTTAATAGCCACATCAGAAGCTTTGAACTCCGAGTTCAGCTTCACAAACGCCTTCTTGTTACCCTGAGCAGTCATCAAAACGTTAACCTTATCCACCTTCACAGCGTACAATTCTTCAACAGCTCGCTTCACATCGCTTTTGCCTGCCTTGGCGTTCACGATGAAAATCAGCTTGTTATCCTTCTCAACCATCAAACTCGCAGACTCCGTCATCAACGGATAAAAAATAACGTCATTCGCGTCCATTACTCGTTCGCCTCTTCACCGTAAAGTTTACCTAAACGCTCAACCGCGCCACAAGCCCACAAGGTTAGTCTTCCAGCGTGAGTACCGGGCGCAAGCAACTCTGCATTAAGACCACTAACCAATGCCACATGAACGCCTGGAATGTTCGCTGCGGCATTTAGCAAGCCCTTGTCTTCCGCAACCACGATAAGCGGTCCAACGGCTTGTTTCATTTTTCTTCCTCGATGTTTGCCTTTTCCAGCGCGGACTTTTCTGCTATTCCTTACGCGGGAAATGTCGCCTGCAACTCCTAAGCAAGCTAATGCTTCTTCCACTTCCTTCGCCTTAGTTAACCCTGCGATATCATCTGTAACGATTAATGGGATTTGTGGAACGCCACTTACTTCGTGTCCACGGGAAACCACGGTTGCCTTTGAAGCCGTAGCAGCGATTGCTGATAAAAGCGCAAGATGCCTTTCCTTCTTCGGTATTTGTTTTACGATTATCTTTTCGGCTCTTGGTGGATGTGGTTGTCTTCCACCAACAGTGCTCGGCGCGAATTTGGCTGTTCCTCCACCACCTTTGACTCGTGGGACACGTGAGATTCCTGAGCCTGTGCCGCGTGATTCTGCGGTTGTGCGTTTGCCTGCCATGGGGTCTCTTCCTTGGGGTTGTATTCGGTTTGATTGTTGGGCGAGGACTGCGCGTTTTATGACGTCGGGTCTGAGCGGTGTCGTGAAAATGGTTGGGAGGTTGGTTTTTCCTGTGGGTTGTCCTTGGAGGTTGTAGATGTTGGCGGTTTTTTGTGCTGGCATGGTGTTTACTTTCCTTGCGGTGATTCAAGTGAGATGTGAGTTATCTGTGGTGGTTGTTCGGGGGTTTCTTTTGGCGGTCTGGCTGGTTGGCGTAAGCGTATGGTACGTTTTTTTGGTCCTGGGATGGTGCCTTCGATTAGAAGATATGGGTTTTTGACGATTCCGTATCGGATGTATCCGCCTTTTGGGGTGACTTCTTGGCCGTCTTTTCCGATTTTGAGAATGCGCTTGTTATATTCTGTGCGTTGGTGGTAGCCCATTTGTCCTGCGCGTGGGATGCTGTACATGAGGTGGTGTGGGTTCCACGGTCCGAGTGTCCCTATGCCTCGTTTTGTTTTTCTGCCTTTGTGTTGGAGTACAGCGACGTGCCAGCGTTTTACTGGTCCTTGGAAGCCTTTGCCAATGGTAATTGCAGCTACGTCTACGTGTTGTCCATCTTTGAAAACTTCTTCAGCGGTCACGGTTTTACCGAGGAGCGTTTTGGCGTAGTCTAATTGCTGATGGATTGTTCCTCCACCGATTTCTACTTCGTGGATATCTGGTTTCTTCTTTGCTAATCCAGTCTGTTTTGGTTGTGTAGCTGTTAAGAGGCGTATGCAGCTGGTTGAGTCAAGGTGCTCGTTGATTTTCTGGAGCATCTGTTCAGTCTTAAAGTTCTCTGGCAAAACGAGTTTTCGTTCGAGATCATCTGGCGGATCAGGCATCCAAGCTTCAGTCAAATTCTTTAATCCGTAAGGCGTTTTGGAGTAAGTGCGTATTCCGCATATAATGATTGGGGGAGTTTCGACTACTGTGGCTGCTCGCATGATCTCCTTGCCGAAATTCGGCGACCGTTTTCTGTCTTCGATGGTGAAAACGTAGGTCATGCCAGCCTTGTAGCCTGTGAAGCCTAGAAGTTTTGGTGTCTGCGCGTCTGTTTTTGGCCAGAAGCGAATTCGTGCAACTGACCTTTTGGCCCGGTGTCTAGGCAAATAAGCGAGTGAACCATGTTTTGGAGAGTGTTTCTTACGGTGACCCATAGTAATTCCGCTTCGCGAAAGTTAGCAATGAGAAACTAACGTTATAAATGTTACCGTCAATTTAAGCGTCTCTATTGCTCAATAGAAACTGCATTGTAAATGGTTGCACCTGTTTGCCGTTAGCTGCAGTGTGGCGATTGTGGACGCTTAAACTTTTAGAACTGTTGTGCTCGGGAAAACTATAGCCCCCTTGTTTAAAGCGAGAATGTAATCTGGGTAGCCCAGTTTGCCTTCTCTGCTTCAAACGTCTTCGATGGGGCTTATTAGTTAGTTTGCTTTGTCGTGCACGCTGTAAGACCAATGGAAAACACTGGCGGCTTCATCGCCAGTTTTTGCTTGCCCGTTATCTCTGCGTCGTGCCCACATTTGTTTAGAACCCATGTTTTGATTTTTATCAACATTTTCTGTCCTAAACCTATGTTTTGAAAAGCATTCCCTACAATATACTGGTTTATCCGCTGCAGGCTTGAAAGGGACAGTTGCTATTTTTCCGCAGTCGGAACATTTAGCTTCATACACACATTTTTGAGTCGTTATATTCACCTCTTAAATCTCGGAGGTATAATTGAAAAAAGTAAATTTCCAATCATCAACTGTTAGAGTTGTCCAACGGCAGACTTAAAGGTTTGCATCACTCAACCAGCAATGTGACGTGGCAAAACACGATTTCCGCGTTAGCACCCCAGTTCATTTTGTCATTTGAACGGTGTGAGCGATTTAACATATGGTTTCCGAGTTATTTTAGCCCATGCGTTTATATCTTCGGGAGCTCACATTTTAAGTGAAGAGTTTCTCTTATCCTCTGGGCTGAGCCTATCGAATAATTGAATCTTTTCAAAAATAAAATAAACAAGAGGTAAATATCATTGTGTACGCTAAGGGCAGGTTTAGTAAAAAATTGTAGAAGATGTAAATCATCCGTGCGAACCACTTGCACGCTCAGAAAGAAATCTGGAAAGAAGTTTTTCGTGGACAATAAGAAGAAGGGGGAAACAAAAGCATAATCACTGTTGGCGACCATAAGAAATGCCCGCAATGCGAGAGAATAGGGCGTGTTGTGTGGATTTCGCAAGACAAGAAAACCGCAGGAATCCAATGCCCAGCAACTCATCGCCAAATCAGCCGACCTTATTCCAGACTAGGATCAAACGCGAGACCCCAATCTAAGGCCAATAAGAACATGGTTTTCCTTGTGGAAATCCAAAGAGAAGCATGATTCATCCTTGTTAGACTCGATGCTCATATTAGGAGATGCGAATCCGCTCTCCAGCAAAATTATAATAAACGCTATCCTCGAACAACCTGAAAGTTTATCTCTGGATCATGCAGGCTTTTATATAAATTACTCTTCTTTCGTATTCAGATCATTAAAAAGACCCTCATTCCAAAAATTCCTTAAATGGATGCTGAGAAGGGAAAAAATCGAAGAGCATATGGTCAGAGCAGTACAAGTTAAAGTTTTTCCACTTCGAAGAAAAAATGGAAAAGGCTTAGCTGGAAACTGTGACCTATCACAAGGAAAAATCCGAATCTACCCAAAAACCATGACTTTTTGCCGAGCATTCAAACAAAAATTTGGCAAACCCAGTCTATTAGTATATGCTGGAAGCAGAGCAAGAGCTGCATTAATACACGAGTTATTACACTTAAAATACGCAACGGACGAAAAAAAGGTAAGAAAGCTTGCTAAAGAATACTTTTTCACCTTCACACGAAATAAAGCCTCCAACAGTTCGCAGTCTCTCACCATTTACACAATGATATTTAAGGCAAAAACATTCGGGAACTTTCAAGTTTTTGAAAAAGGCGCGCGGACATCTGAACCAGTTAAACTCCAGAAGGACATTCGGCTTTCTTCGAAACCTATGATTTTTCGATAAAAATCGAAAAAACAGCTGTCTTGTCTCACTTTATGTAAATGGCTGTTGTTCCTCTGAGAACGACCCTCACGAAAGAGTAGTATGTTCCGCTGGATGCTTGTTCTTCTGAGAAAAAGGTCAAGTGCACTACGCGACCGATTTCGGGTTTGCCGTTCAAGATGTTTATGATGTCGTATGTTTGTATTTTGTCTGCCATTCTTTGCGGGTCAAAGGTGTATTGGAACTTGCCGTTATTTACCGGTAAAACGCCTTGTTCAAGAACGGCGCCAGGGATTATAGCTGCGTAATATACTTTTAAGGCGCTGGTTTGCCCTGTGATGTTTAATCCTGCGGTTGGCGAGAACGTCTGAATTTCAGGCATCTCCAAAGTCACGCCTAAGCCTGGAGAGGTTTCGTTTTCTAGGACGAATATCCATCCGCCTGATTCAGGCAAGCCTGGAACCTTTCCTTTGTGACCGTTCCAAGTTGCGTCAATTGTGTATGTCCATACGCCTGATTGGTTGAGCGGCCACCTCTCAGCTGCTACAAAATAGCCGTATTGATCTCCCTTGCCTGTTGTCATTCTTGTTGTGTTGTCGGGCGCCGTCAAATTAAAACGTACATCACAGGGAACAACAGGGTCTATCTGTAGCACTGCGCCGAAGGTATTGCCAACTTGGTAGACCATGCCTGGTCTGACGGAGACTAGGAAGAATCGGGCGGGTTGCCCGTCGGGGCTTGGGAGGTCTTCCTCGCCTGGTCCTATCACGCGATTGTTGTTTGTTCCCTTTGGTAGGATGAAGCCGCTTGCTTGATATCCAGCGTATAATGGAGTTTGACTTTTGTTTCTAATTACGACTCCGCCCAGAAAGCGGTAAATGTCGCCTGGCAGGTCTCCGTTGCTTGATGCGCCGATTTCGCCTCCGAAACTGTTGGGGCTTGTCGGCCAGTAAGGCGCTCGAATATTATCATGGGATACGATGAATCGTGAGTTGAAGCCTGGTCGAGGGGCAGAGCCATAGTAGTATTGCATGTCGGTGATGTATTCGGGGAACATTTCAGGCGACAAGCCATTGCTAGTCTTGATCTGCAGGTTTGATCGACCAATATTCTGCAAAGCCGAATCGTAAGTAGCATTGCTACTTTTCACGCGGTAGGTCATGACGGGCTCGATTTTGTTGGAGCCGTTTCCATCACTCGCTATAAGCAATACATCATAGGCATTATAGGGGAAGTTAATGTGATCCAAAACGTAAGTTCCGTTTTCTGCGGTGTACCCCTCCCAGTGTTGCTCTCCGCGGTCCGCGATTTTGCCTCCCGGAAGGTTAATCTTCTTTCCATGAGCCTCGATTGGCGAGTCGACTGGGTAGACTACCCCGGCATGCTTCATCGCAGAAACCCACAGGGTTCCTTGAGAGTCCCAGTACGTAGCTATGATCGATGCGAAATATTCACCAGGTGCGTTCAGCGGCAGCGGCTTCATTCCTTGCGCCGCGGTGAATACTCCACCTGAAGTGGCTTTCCCGGTTGACACCACGGTAGTCACGTTGTTTGGGTCGGAGTTCACGTAGAGGCTTGCCTTTATTGTCACGTCGGCTGGCACTGGAGGATTGAAAGCAAGGTCTCGTCCGTAACGGTTTCCGACGTTGTAGGCCTGCCCTTGGAAAGTAGCGGTTGCCAACGTCAATCTTTCCGCGATCCAGAAAGTGTAGTTTCCGCCGCCTTCGTAGCGGTTGCCCCAGACGTCTTCAATCCAGCCTTTGGCTTCAACTGTGTAGTTGCCGTAGACAGGTGGCTTCCAAGAAGTGAAATTAGCGTTCTTGGTGGTTGCCCCATTCCCCCGCTTCGCAACAAACTTTGCGGTTCCAAGGTTTAGGGAGGTCCCGTTTGGAAACACTATCTTTAAGGACCATTCCCCACGATCATAGCGCCAAGGAATGTTGCGCTGCGAGTTGATGTTATCCAGCAGAAAAGTCGGTTCAAGATTATACGCAAGAGCAGTATACTTCGAGTTGAATCTTGGTAGTATAATCTCGTCATGAATAAGGTTTCGCGGCGAAATCGCAACTTTTCTGTCGTCTTCTTTCGCCACGATGCCGCGGTAGCCGTTCGAGTTGTAGTCCCAAAGAAGAACCCAGTAACCTCTTCTACGAATTTGTGAACCGTCGACCGAATTGCCCGCTACATCTAGTCCGCTCGCAGGAAGTGGTGGCGAATACGCGCAAGAAATACTGTTCAGATCTTTCGGTCGAACTCCTATGTTGTCACCGTTGAAGCTGAGCCGACGCTGCCCTGACTTGAAGCCGAAATCGAGCCTCAGTCTGTAAATGCCAGGAGGCAAATCGTTGGGCAACTCGAAACTGGCAGAAACCTGCCCTGATCGCCACAAGGAAGCATCCGACACGCGAAAGTTCGCGATCGGCGCTTCGATCATAACGTCAACAGGCGTTCTTTGGGCATAGCCATTGAAACTAGAAACAGCAGCGCTGCCGCCACCTTCTATAGGAAGACCCGAAGGCGTCAGCAGAGTAGACACTTGATCATCCCAAGGTGCATGCTGATATCCCGACGGGTCAAAGTCTCTCTCGGCAGTCACAAGGATGCTGACTTGATCTATACTGGTTACAAGCGGAGGCTTGAATGCGGCAAACAGTTCGTTAGAAAACCTGAGCGTGATATCCATCTCCACGATAGCACCAGGAACCCATGATAGCGGTGCGTATTCGACATATGCTGACCAATTGCCGAACGTTGCATTAGCCGCTTTCTCGAAAACGCCTTTCTTCTCGTAGCTAGGAACCGGCATACCGAGAAAACTGAAGGGTTCGTCAGAGGTCTTATCGACCACGCTTTGATTATTGCTCTGGGTTGGAGGAGGAGAAACTGCCGGTGAAGGCGTAGGATTAGGCGCTGGAGGAACTTGATCTGGGGCAGAACCACGGAGCGAAAATGAAACATAGTAGGCCGCACCACCTATAAACGCAACGAGAATTATGATGAGCCCAAAAACAACTATCGCCTTAGCAAGGGCTGTTCTAGAATCACGGGTAACCAAACTTGGCCCTCTTTATAGTGTTACTGATTCGAAACCTTTTAAGGCTTTTCGCAGTACAACACGGCAAACAAAATCTTTTTCCAACATGCGAAAAAACAATCAACGCGAATAAATAAAAATGAAAAAAAGAAAATATTGGAAAGGAAGATTAACTATTAGCTTAATAAGCTAGTATCTTCGTGGTGGTCTTCGTTTAGCGTAACATTCTCGGCAGTAAACTGGCCTGCTTGGGTCTGGCTTGAACGGAACTTCACATTCTTTTCCGCAGTCTGCGCAGGTTGCCTTGTGCGATTCTTTATTATACATATGCATTTTTCAACTCCTGTTTCACTGGTTAACGCAAAAACCGTTTGCTTTTGCGACAACTTCATTTAACAAGTACCCAAGTATTAAAGCTATGCGCCAACAAAGTGAGTTTCAACGTGAGGAAACGCCTAAGCTAAAATTTTCGGCAAGTAAAGGTACACACAGAATTATGCTCACGAAAAGGACATGATTTTTAGGATAGCTATCGTCTCGAAAAACGACAAACCTCGTTCAGCAACTATGCTTCCGTGCATGCTGTTTTCTGTGAATTTACACAGTGTTTCGTTTATGTTGGACAGAGTTGATTGGAGTAGGAGAATATGGCCTTGCGGTTTTAGGTGTTTTGGCGCTTCGGAAATGAAGAGGTCTATGACTTTTCTGCCCGTCTCGCCGCCTGACCACGCTTTTTCAAGCAATGAACTGCCTTCTATATCTTCCGTTGGCAAGTACGGCGCGTTAAACAGGATAACGTCAAACTTTACGACCACATGGAAAGAAGAGAAAAGGTCACTTTGCACGAAATCCACATTACTACGAGCATTGTTGAGTATAGCGTTTTTTCTTGCGCATTGCAAAGCGTACGGGTTCACGTCCAAGGCTATAACAGAGGCACCTCTTTTAGCGGCTGTTACCGCGAGTAATCCACATCCCGTGCCCATATCCAGAACCCAATCACCAGCCTTCACGTCGAGGTTTTCGGCGAAGAGAAACGAATCCTCAGCAGGCTCGTATACATTTTCATCAACGAAAAACACGTAATCTTCGAAGAAAACCCGTTTACTCCGTGAAGGCATTGGCAATTTCTCCAAACTCTTTTGGCGCCAATTCCCGAACGCGCCTATCGCCGAAAGGAGCCGTGGCAGCCAGTTTCTTTGCCTCTTCCTTTTCTAATTTCCTAGTGCTCTTGAAGAACGGCACAAGGGCGTTATTCAGCTTCTTGTTGCGTTGCGTAAATAGCCACCGCACCAAACGATTAAAGAGCGCTTCGTCCTTCACGTTGAAGGGCGCTTTCTTCCAAGGAGTTAACTGCACAATCACGGAATCAACTTTTGGCTGCGGGTAGAACATTGTTTTAGGCACTTCGTCCAAAAGTTCCACCTTCCCGTCGTGACAGGCAAGCACGGTGATCCAGCCGTAGTCCTCGCTGCCAACAGCCGCTACAAGCCGACTGGCAAATTCCCGTTGAAGAATCAGTAGGGCACAATCAATCTTGCGCTGGAGAAGCCACGTTACCAAATGCGACGAGAGATAATAGGGCGGAATCGCGACGACCTTGTTAAACTCAGGTAAATCAACTTTCAACACATCGCCTTCCACCACGGTCACGTTGCCTAAATCTTTGACCTGTTCACGCAAGACCTCCCCTATTCTCGGGTCTTTCTCAACCGCCACAACCGCCTTGCACTTGCTTGCCAAGAAACGTGTTAGGAACCCGAAGCCGGCCCCAGCATCCAGCACCACATCGCTTTGGCGGAGCAAAGCGTATTCGCTTAGTTTCGGATAGAGTGAAGGGTCAATCATGAAGTTCTGCCCCATAAGCTTGTTCGGGGCAATTCGAAAAGTTCGAAGCAACTGCTTCGTTTCATTTAAGCCCATTGCTTGTGCCTTAATGCTCCCTCGTGAACAAACGGTACTTGCTGTCGCCTTCCAGTTCTTCCATAACCCGTTTCGTGATAAGCTTCGCTGGGTTAGGTAGCTCCGTCCGCTTCTGCAGATCTTCAAAACTCTCAAACGGCTTGCGTTCACGCTCGTTGATTAACTGCCACATGTACTTTTTCCCGATGCCAGGCACCAATTCCAATGCGTGCATGCGCGGCGTAATCGCCCTCGCCGTGTTAAAGAAGTTAACGAACCAGTCTTCTCGGTTCAGAACGATTCGTGTGATGACGCTGGGAAGCTCAGCCTTCGCTGCACCAGTTAACTCCTCGTAGCCTACTCTGCCGATTATGTAAGTGACTTCGTCCCTGGATTCTTTTCCAACGTAAACCCTATCGCCTGGCTTCGGCATCAAACCTTCCTTCACCAGCGCCTCTAGCAAAGTGAAGAATTCACCGCCGACGCATTGAATCAGCGCTCCCGCTCGGTAACCCGCTCGTCCACCAGGCGGAAGCCCAGGGCGTCCGTGAGGCAGGAAATCTAGCACGTACGCGTGCTCTTCGTAACGTTTCTCCATAATAACCACTCTATAGTTTGGTTCTGCTTAAAAATTCTTGGCTGTTCTCCGTTGCCCGCGCTATTTTTTTACAAGCCGATTATCATTCAGCAAGGCTACGATAGCTTCTAGTTTAGTTGTTTCGACGATTTTTTTGCCGCCTGCCAGAAAAATCCGCAACTCATCGACACTCTCAGGTGCACAGTTTATCACTTGAACTGCCTCGTTCTCGTCTAAGCCGAACTCTTTCACCAACCGATCCAAGAGCACTGCAACTCCAGCGTCATCTATCTTCGAGAATTTGGATACGTAATCTAAAGTGCGACGTTGGTACTGGTCCAAGTTTTCTTCGCCGATGGCTGAGAGTTCACGCTTAACCTGCGGCAACGAAAGCTTGGTCTCACTTAACTCACGCTTACTCATAGCTTTCAACTGCCTTTGTATGCCTCAAGATGCTCAGAACGCGCGATAATCTGTTTAACAGCGTTGCCTTGCGGTACGCTGACAACGTAACCGCGCCCTCGATGTTCCAGCACCTTGCCGATTTTCCCATGGAAACGTCTATGCGGTATGCTCTTCTGTGTACTGGAATCAATTTTGACAATCACCATGTCGCCAACCTGATGCTCAATAAGCAACTTGGTGATCTTCGGCTTGCCGCTTTCTCTGATGGGGATCTTGGCGAGTTTGCGAGTTCCACGACGATAACCTTTCGACTTCTTCATGCATGTTTCACCTTATCCAAATCCACAATTACTTTCAAAACGTCAAGCTTCAGGGGCTTCGCTCCAGTACCGAGCAATTCTGAAACACTGGGCATAGTTCTTCCTTCATCACCCGAAACCAACTCTTTAACGTACAGGCCTCCTTGACACCGAACTTTCAGTTCAGCCTGTTTACGCGCCACTTTCTTAACTTTAACCCAGTATATGTACTTTTCTCGGGTCAAATCCGCTCTCCTGTGAAGAACCCGCAACGGGGTTTGCTGCTTAATCGGGGCGCCAGTGAGCTTTTCCCCCAAAACCTGCAACTCGTCCTCCGATACGTCGCGCCCAAACTCGATCAATACTCGGTATTCCTTCTGCGCTGACTCTGCCTTCTTCAACTTGCGCACTTCATCCCTGCTCGTGAACTGGAACCCTGATACCTCGACTTTGCCCTTGCCAGCAACATTAACCACTTCCTTCAGCGCTGCTAAATCCAAAAACCGTTTCCGTGGTTTCGAAACCTCAATCACGAAAGGTCGCCCCGTTCCCAGCATTCGTGCGTCCACATCTTCCCTTCCTGAGGCGTGAAATGCTGTTTTCTCGCCCTCCGCCGCCTCCAGAAACGGCTTCGAAACCAACTCCTCCACCGATTCAGGATACATTTTGCCTGTTCCGCCGCATTTTTCGCAACCTTTTCCGCGGCAATGTGAACAGAACCACTTCGATTGCGGAAGGTCCCTGACTAGCTTGCGGTAGCGACCCGCCACGAAGAGAGGGTTGACTTGAAGCGTAATTGACTCGGCCCAAGGGTTGACGACGATGGCAACGTCTGGTTTCCTGTATTCCACGGTCTTCCCAGACAGCGCTTCAAATCGCTTACCGAGCAAACGTCCAAGCTCGTGTCGAATGCTTTCGCTGTATCCTGTGTTGAATGCGGCTTTGAATTCGTCTTCGCGCTCCTCCACCGAAACGGGCAACTCCACGCCTACCAAGAATGATGTATACTCGTAGTAATTAAGCTCCTTCAACGCTTTCTGCACCAATTTGTCAAGGAGCTGGAATTTACCGTCACAGAGGAGGCACGCTTGAGGTTTCGTTCGCGGAGCACGCTTCCCGTATTGACGAAGAGTTTCCTCGGCGTCTCCTGAAAAGCCGTTGGACGCGAGAATTCTGAGGCGCTGGGAGCCTTTTGCGTTTTTTGCCAACGTGAGGGCGCTAGCTTGCATGGTTAAGCTGAGTTTCAGCGCTTTTCCCCGTTCGTTGTTTTCTATCCCTCGACCGAGGAGCGCGAACTGTCTGCCAAGGCAATGGTCACATAAAGGGTATTTCTCAAGCATTCCCAGTGCTGTTTCCAAAACTGACATGACTTGAGCCTACTTGAACTCCGTAGGGAACCCTTTCCCCATGAATGGCAGCTTCTTTTTGCGCTTGAACATCTTCATCATCTTCCGCATCATCACGTACTGCTTCAACAATTCCTTGACTTCTTTCTCGCTGGTTCCTGAACCGCGGGCAACCCGTTTAACCCGCGAGTAACTGAAGAGTTTAGGGTTCTCCTTTTCCTCAGGACGCATTGACTGGATTATCACGCGCCATTTCTCAAGACGACCCTCAGCCGTGTTCAGCATCTCCTCGGGAACGTTAGCGGACATTCCTGGAAGCATCTGGAGCACTTTGCGGAAGGGACCCATGCCCTTGACGGCTTCGAATTGCTCGTACATGTCTGTTAATGTGAATTTGCCGCTGAGAATCGCCTGAGCCTTCTTCTTACTGGGAACCTTGATTTCGGCTTCTTTAACCTTCTCTAAAAGCGTTTCCAAATCGCCCATGCCTAGGAGGCGACCGACGAAACGGGACGGGATGAAGGATTCTATGTCCTCGATTTTTTCGCCTGTCCCGATGAATTTTATGGGAGCACCCGTGGCAGCCACAGCTGAGAGCGCGCCGCCGCCTCTGGCTGAGCCATCAAGCTTCGTGACGAGAATCGCTCCGATGGGTGTGGCTTCGTGGAAAGTCTTCGCCTGAAGCAATGCTTGCTGCCCGATGGTGCCGTCAATTACCATGACGACTTCGTCAGGCTTGATTTTCTGCTCAAGCGTCTTCATTTCTTTGATTAGTTCTTTTTCCTCTTTGTGTCGCCCCGCCGTGTCGACGATAATCAAATCCTTATCGCTGAAATATTTTAGCCCTTCGGAGACGACTTTGACGGGGTCTTTGGCTTTCGGGTCACCAAAAATGGGAACGTTTATTCTTGCTGCGTTCTGTTGAAGCTGAGCATATGCTCCAGGGCGGTAAGTGTCCGCGCAGATTAATGCGGGTTTGAGTCCCCGCTTTTGATAGAAACGGGCGAGTTTGGTTGCAGATGTAGTTTTCCCCGAACCTTGGATTCCAACAAGCATGATTATTTTTCTCTTGCCAGGCTCAATTTTGAGGGGAACAGGTTGGTCGCCCACGAAGCGGGTTAGTTCTTCGTAAACTACTTTTATAACGTGTTCGCGTCGTGAGATGCCTGGAGGCATTTTTTCTTTAAGAGCTCTCTCCTCAATGCGCTTGGATATGTCGAGGACGAGCTGAACGTTAACGTCGGATTGGAGCAGCGCCCGCTGGATGTCGCGCACCAGTTCCTTCACTGCCGCCTCATCAACTACTCCTGCACGGAAGAGTTTTTTGATGGCGTCAGTGAGTGAAGACCCCAAGCGATCTAAAGCCATTTTGTTTTCCCTTTTGCTAAAAATGCACGGTTGGCGCATTTATAAATGTTGTAGCAGAAAAGGGAAACTGGCAGTTGATAAAACTTCCCCAATGAGGAATGACTGTTTGTCCAGGATCTTCAGACGTTTGCCGATTCTAACCGTTAAACTTTGCGCTTGCGCTTTTTGAAGTAAACCAGCAAACCAGTAGCTGCGGCAACGACTGCGACCACGACAACTGCAGCCACGGGCACAACAGGAAAAGGCTCTGTTGGGGTTTTCGGCTGCGATGTCACTAGAACGTCGTTTTCGATGTCATACCGGTACATGAGCGGGAAATGGTCGATGTTGTCTGCGTCTATCACGTATGACATGTTTCCTATTCCTGTGTTGCCTATTTCTGAAGCATGAGGATACTTTGTTTGGTAGTCGTTCCAGTAATTGCCTTGTGAACCATTATCCCAATGGTCTGTGAAGCTATAGAAGGGGTTAGGAACGTAACTGCATAGAATGTTGTTTTGAGAAAAGTTGTTGTTGGAGCTTGAGAAGACGGAGAGTCCGGTAATATTGTTTCTTAAAACTAGGTTGTTTTTCGACGATAATAGGCCAATTTTAGTGTTGCTTTCGGCTATGGTGTTAAAATTGCCATACGCTAAGTGGATAAATTTGTCGCCGCTTTTTATGCCTGTGAATACGCAGTTAGAACAGGAGTCAAGAATCACAATATTATGACGACTAATTACTTCAAGGTTTTTGACCGTTACGTTAGTCACGCTGTTCAGTCGCAAGCAAGAACTATCACTTTCGGAAACATTTATTCTGTGTTCTGCTCCGTCAAAGACTATGTTGTTACACAAAATATCAATGGAGTATTCTTCGATGATGTTAGCCGTTAGCGTATAGATGCCTCCAGTTCGGTTTATGTATCGTGTTTCAGGCGTTATGCTGCCGTCACTGTTAATGGTAATTTTTGGCAAATAGTTGGGTATGTTTGGGTTTGCCTTTCCCAATCTCACTAGAAATATTCCAGCTGCCGCTGTGATTAGGAGTGCCGTGATAAGGGTTATAGCTGCAGCTATTTTCCTCATGTCACCATCGCTCTAAATGTGAGTTTTAAGTGGTTAAAAGTGTTCTTGTCAATGCTTCTATACTAAACCCGCCAGAAACGCCCAATTCTTAGTCAAAATTTCTTGACAAGCCATAACATTTGGAGCCTAATAGCCAATATGCACGTGCCTTTAGAGGGTCTACACGTATTGGCTCCGCGTTTCCCCCAAACCCATGCGCGCTCTATAAATAGAGGGGGTATAGACAAAAATCACGCAACAGATGCCAAGCTATTTCGCAAAATACTTGAAAAGCACAGAAAAGTCCACTCAGCAACACATGGCATCGAAAAGCACCTAAAAAAACCCAATTTACGAAGATACTGAAGCCTCAGCCCCATCGTAAAATTCTTCACAATTCAGACGGCTCTTCATGCATCATTGGCTCCACTTAATAACAGATATGTGCGGTGAAATAAACATTGATGGAAAAAGCTAAACGATTAGAGGTTAGGGCTACTTTACTCTGGCGATTTTTAGTCTGCCCAGAATCTTCCAATACTCAATCTCCGCGCCCGCAACAAGTTTGCCTTTCAACTCCTCCTCGGTTGGGTAAGGAGCATCCAAATACTCAAACGTCTCCAAATCCATAATCTGAACCCCATTCGGATTCACAGCAAACACCTGACCAACCCGCTTATCAATAATCGGAACTTCCGCGTTGTTGTCAACGGGCTTAACGAACTGCCTCTTCTGACCATCAAAAACACCAATAGCCACAATACGCGCCTTAGCTGAACCGTGCTTCCCAGGCTTCGACTTGGTTACATCAAGTATATGGCATGGCTCGCCATCAATCATCATGTAGCCTCCAACTCGCAGACTTCCAACGTCAATCGGTCTAGTCATACGCTCACCAATA
>DATEAU010000177.1:0-9062 GCA_035288165.1 Bathyarchaeia archaeon | reverse complement strand
GACTCGTAGATTATGCCGACGACGCCCATGGGCACGCGCATTTGCCCGATTATTAAGCCGTTGGGGCGCGTCCATGTCTTGACGATTTCACCCACCGGGTCGGGTAACGCTGAGACTTCGCGTAGGCATCGCGCCATGGTTTCGATTTTTCTTTTATCCAACGCCAACCTATCCAGCAATGCGGGCTTCATGCCTTTCGCTTTCGCTGCTTCTGAATCCGTTCGGTTTGCTTCGAGAATCTTGTCGGTGTTGGCTTCAAGCGCGTTCGCCATCCTGCACAACGCTGCATTCTTCTTTTCTGTACTAAGCTTCGCTAGCGTAACGGATGCGGCTTGTGCTTTTTTGCAGATTTCAAGTATGGTCATTTTTCTCCTTCACCTGTTAAGTGTATGTTTCTTCGTTCGATAACTTCTCGGGGTTTGGCTGTTCCGAGTTTTTTCTTTACTTGTGTTATCTGTAAGCCTTTTATTAGGTTTAACTCCCCGCTCCTGTAGTTTGGGTTGCCCTTCGCGAACTCCGCATTTTCTTCATCAATAAGGCTGACGACGTCGCCAGCGTCGAAGTGCCCAACGACTTTCGTGACGCCTACGGGCAGGAGGCTTGAGCCTTCTAGTATGGCTTTTTTGGCGCCTGCGTTAACGTGTATTTGTCCTTTGACTGAGGCGCCGTAGGCTATCCAACGTTTGACAGCGGGCATTTTAGGTTGAGGTTTAAAATAAGTTCCCACCTGTTTGCCAGCGAGTATGTCGGCGATCACGTTTTCTCTTCGGCTGTTGGCGATTACGACGGGGATGCCGCATGTCGTGGCGATTTCGGCGGCTTTCACTTTGCTCTGGATTCCTCCTCTTCCAAGCCTGCTTTTCCCGTTCACCGACTCCTTTAACTCGCAGGTGACGCAGTCGATTGTTTTGATTAGTTCGGCGGTTGGGTCTTGCGGGTCTTTCGTGTACAATCCATCAACATCTGAAAGGATAATAACCAAGTCTGCCTGTAAAGCGCTGGCTACCAGAACTGAGAGGATGTCGTTGTCGCTGAAGTTCACGCGGTAGCCCTCAGTTACTGGTTTCAATTCATCAACGCTTGTGACATCGTTCTCGTTTATTATCGGGATTACGCCGATTTTAAGGAGCATTTCAAGCACGTTGCAAGTGTGCAAGTAAGCGGCGCGGTTGGACAGGTCTTCAGCGGTCAGCAGGATTTGGGCAACTTTCAGTCCGTGCGCATTGAAGAATTCACGGTACTTCGCCATCAGAACGCTCTGCCCTGCTGCTGCTGAAGCTTGCTGAAAAACCAAATCGTTGGGTTTAGGAGGTATGCCGAGTTCGGCGATCCCTGCTGCCACGGCTCCGGAAGTGACCAGAACGATTTTGGCGCCTTGCTTACACGCGGCTGCGATTTGGCTGGATAATCTGCGCATTTCTTCTTCATCGAGTTTACTGTCTTCTGTGGTTATGCCGCTTGTTCCGACTTTCACGACGATTAATTTTGATGCCATCGAAGCTCGCTTCCTGAACAGGGTGAAGGTGATTTTTGTTTTTGAGATATGATTCGACTTGCTTAAAAATGCAATCCCATAGCATGCTAGCAAGGAAAAGCTCTAGCGCCGATTCTATGAAAACTCTCAAGATAATAAAGAGCAGATAGAGACGGTTTTTGTTTGTGGGGTTTGGAGATACTTTTGGGGGAGAAGGGAGAGCGTGAGAAAATAAGATTTTCCCCAAACCTTTCCACCCCGCCTCTATCAGCCGTTACTTTTTTTCTTTGTTCCCACCCCTATCTAAAGTGCTTTGAAAGCCTCGAACCATCGACTATAGTGCGACAGCATACCCATCGAAACGCTTGGCTTCCGATCTTCCAGAATCGACCTGAAATCAACCATCGTAAGCAACCTTGGCTTGGCTTCCTTGTCCATGGCTTTGCCAGTCTCAAAGAATTCGCCGATGAGCTTCAACTGTGCGGATTGGCATACGTCCCGGATGTCGCTGCCTGAGAATCCCTCAGAAAGCCTAGCCAACTCGTGCAAGTCAACGTCCTGTTCAATCTTCAGGTTACTCGTGTAAAGCTTCAACATCATCAATCGTGTAGGATGATCTGGAAGTGGAACCAGAATTCTCTTCTGGAACCTTCGGATGAATGCCCAATCCAAATCCCATGGTTTGTTTGTGGCGCCGATAACGTAGACGTGGAGAGCTTTGCCCTTGTCCATAACGCCATCCATTTCCTTCAAGAATTGGTTTCTGACACGAATCTCGCCGCCAACCTCGTTCGTGTGCTGCCCCATCAACGAATCTAACTCGTCAACGAACACGATTGCAGCTTTACCCTCGTTTGAGGATTTGCGCGCTGAATTGAAAAGCTTGGCAACGTTCTGCTCGGCTTCGCCCAGCCACTTAGACATAATCGAAGCAGCATCAATCGAGTAGAAAGTTGCGTCTAACTCTGTAGCAACGGCAGCCGCAATCAGGGTTTTGCCGCAGCCAGGGGGACCAAAAAGAAGGATACCCCTTGGCCAGCCAAGCGGAAATAGGTCAGGACGCTGAGTTGGATAAACGATGGCTTCTTTAATCGCTTTCTTAGCCGTATCCAAGCCAACGACTTCTTCCCAGTTTACCTTGGGCTTTTCAGTAACGATAAGTTCTTCATAGCTTGATTTCCCGCCTTCCGACCTATGCTCGCCATCGACGCCTTTCGCGTCAACATCCATCTGCATGTCAGCGACTTGGACTGAACCCTGCAAGGACTTTATGCGTTCTTGATAGGCGATGGCTCTTTGAATGTAAACTTTGTTAAGCCCGTACTCAGGATAAAGCTGGACAAGCTGCAAAAGACTCTCAATTGCTTTCTGGTACAGGGCGATTGCTTTCCCTTTAGCTCCTGCCTTGTCTAAACGCACTGCGTCTAAGGCGAAGGCAGTTGCAGCTTTTTCTAGCTCTTGTGAAGCGCTCATTTCTTTTTCTCTCTCACTCAGGCGATTTTAATTCAATCTTTATCTTACCCTTGCTTCCTAACGTTTCAAGGGCTCTCTCAATCTCCTCATTTGAGGTTTTCAGGTCACTTGAACAACGAGTCAAATCTATCTCGCCGTTGGTTTTCCTCACGTATTCGAGAAGCATATCCTCGATTGAGGGCTTCTCAACAGTTAACGAAATCTCTTTTATCTCGGATTTTTTGTAAGAAAATAGGGTTTGAGAAGAATCTTTTCCCAGTTCATCAACACTCTTGCGTCCGATCACCTGCGAACAGGTCGTCGACAAAGCTACCATCTCCTTCACTGGCTTCGCTTTTGCTTTCTCTGGCGCGACAGTTGTAGGTGGCTCGGGTAGGTTTTCAACGAGTTTCTGCTCTATGAAGGTGGAAACTTCCTTCAGAATTTCTTCCCCGCCCTGCGTTTTTCGGCTAACTGGAATCACCGATTCATCAGTGTTAATCTTAGTGGCGTACAGCGTCTCGCTTATAGTGCTGTTTACGGTGTTTAGTTCTGCGGATACGTCGGGCAACACTTGGAATAGGTCGCTTGAGACGTCTTGGAGAAGTTTCAAAGCTGGTTTGAGGTCAACAACGATTTCGCTGAGTTCCTTTATTGTTTCGAGTCGGAGAATTACGCGTTCGATTGCTAACTGCACACTGTATAGAAACTTTATTAGTTTACGAATTTCAGAAATTTCATTGGCACAAATCGAAGCCCTTTCCTTATTATTCCTCTTCAACGCACCCATACACGATTCAAACAGGACCTTATCCCGTTCTCTCAGACGGTAACTAGCCTGCTCCAGCTTATTCTGCTGCACACGAAGCGTAAGAATAGATTTCGAGGCAATATCACGTAGCGGTGGAGGGTTAGAATTCGCGAAGTTTTTGATCTGCATTCCCCCTCCCCCACTACTCCAGTTTTAGGCTCTAAATTCCAGCCTTTCCAACTTCTTTAACGTACACTACAACAGGGGGTTCAGGAAGTTCGTGTGATGGTTCGACGGTTATTTCTGCAGGTTTATTGATTTTCGGTAAAGGTCCCAGAGAATCGCCCAGCATCGTGTTCGACAGTTTGTTTTTCGCGAATTCCAGTTCGCCTTTTTCAGCGGTGACTCGTCTGAGGTTTTCTTGCAGCATTGCGAACGATGTTTTGTAGGCTTCTTCGTCGATTCTTCCTATTTCATGCTCTATCTCTAGGTTCAAGACTGCGTAGCTGATGGCTTTGACTTCGTCCTCGCAGGTGCCTATTTGGTCAGCGATTTCATCGGAGATTACTTGAGAGTCTTTCTTCAGCTGGTTTAGAATGCCATCGAAACTCTTGTGAATTTCCAGATACATCTCTGTGGAAATCTTTTTCTTTTCAGACAAATCTTTCAGGGCTTGGTCTTTGCGCCATATCAGGGGTATCTGATCACAGAGAGCTATAGCCTGAGATTTAGTCGTCGAAATGAATGTAACTTCAGCACCATTAAACTTCATTTGTTCCAAGGGCTGTTTTGAGAATTTTCCGCCACTGAACTCAACAAATACTGCATCAAACTTTCCGTTAGGGGTCATTGAAAATGAAGCGACTTTTCCGACAACGCGACCGTACTCGTCCTTTATTGGTTTACCGATGGAAAGAAAAAGGTTGGGATTTTGAGACATATTTTTCCCTCCTTCACTCCTTAGTAACTCTCAGATCCTGCCTTCTCTTGCGATGCTGGCGCTGCCGGCATGCCTGGTGGCAAGTCTGGGAACTTCTCTTTTATTCTCTGCTCTGCAACTGTTGCTGCTTCGTTAAGGATTTTGCTTGCGTCTTCGTTTACACTGTCGAAGTTTAGGGTCATTCCTGAGCCTTGGCCTGCTTCAATCATTATTCCGCTGAGCATGTTGCCGATCTCGCCGAGTTCGCTCTCTGCTTCGGGGAATACGCTGACTAATCCTGCTTTGACGGATCGAAGCACACCTACTGCTGGGCCTAGCGTGGATACGACGTCGCCGAGTTCGGATACTGTGCGTAACCGTAACACTATCTGCTCGAGAGCTAAGCGGGCGTTTATGATTAAGCGTTCCATCTTGCGGACTTCTGATAGTTCGTTGGCGAAGACGTTTGCGCGGGCGGTATCGTGCTTCGTGTAAGCATCAACTATCCGTGCGAATATTGCTTTGTCGCGTTGTGAGAATCTGTCGGTGGCTTGGTCGAGTTTCTGAACTTGCAGTTCAATGCGCCTGACGGCAAAGTCTAGTCGCGGCTTCAGTGGACCTGGCGGTTTCACAGCGTCTTTTATACGGTTGGTGAAGGGCTGCTCTTCTCTCCTAGTTTCCCATTTTTTAGCGAATCTTTCTGACAAGTTATTTTACCTCCGAAAAACAAAGAAGCGCTAAAACCGTCTTATACATTGTTAATATGATCAAATTATGCAGGTATATATGTACAGATATACGTTTGGGTAAAAGCATGTTGAGGCTTTATTTGGAACATTAAAAGATGGGTAGGCGCTGGTGTGGTATTAGACATAAACGTGTAAGTTAGACTAAAAAGAAGCTTAGAGGCAATTGCTTAACCAAAAGGTGAAAATGAATGAATGATAGAGTAAAAGTGTTCGGGATTGTGGCTGTCTTAGGTTTTATGGCGGGAGTGATTGCGCAGGTGACTGCTGAATACATTATTCCATGGCTGATGGTGGTGCTTCCAGCGCTCATTAACATCAAATGGGTTGTGTCTGGATTCGCAGGCGCGGCATTGACGATGGTTCTTGTCGGCGTATGGGCATACGTGACAAGCAACAAAAATCGCTAAGAGCAAACTCCTCAGTTTCTTTCTTTCCCTGCCGGAGAATCCTAGTTTACCAAATCATATTTTCCCAAACTATTTTTGAACCGCAATCTTGAATGATAGAGTGTTCTGAGTGGACTCGGTAGCGGAAAAAGATGTCATCCGCAAACGCGTCTTCGTACCTCGATTTCCTCATCGTCCAAAACTATAAGAAATCTACCGACTTTATTTGCGTTTCCTAAACAGCTTAAAGCCATTATATTCCACTCCAGTGTACTCGAAGCCTACCTGCATCAGCTCGATTGCCTCTTCCTTGTTTTTGGCTGCTCTCACAACCCAATCGTTGCTATCGCCACTCTAGGAAAGTACCTGCGCAAGATGCACGTACCGACGCACACACTAAGATCTTTGTGCCTTGAAAACAGTTGAACCCTGAACTGGTCGGGAACTGCAATCGCGTACATCGTAATTTTCCAGTGCCGCAATTTGTGAAAGTGAATCTGAGCTAATCGATGGCAGAAGCTCTGCGCAAGTCTCTTCCTTATGGTGGCTTGCATGTTGGAGAGGCTGTCTGTTGGGGCTTTGCCAAGGATGCGCTCAAGCTCCTGCTGCAAAACACTCAATGGCGGCGCCTTGTCCAAAACGCTGACGTTCTGGTCGCCGACGCTGAAGCTCAATCCAACCGCCGAGCCAACCGTTAAATAGCAGACCGCGTAGACTGCTGCCAACAGCGCTATGGATTCTTTCTCCGCTTCCGTGCAATCTTCGTAATCAATTTCTTTTCCCATTTCAAGCTCCAACGTGACTTCGGCGTGTTTCACCATCTTCTGAAGTTTTGCATCTGGAACGTCGGTTTTGCTAACATTAATCGCGTCTCGCACATCGCTAAAGGATACGTTTGCCAATCAGCGTCAACCTCAAGAGCAAAAAGGTAATTAAGGAAGATTCAAAGGATTTCCATGATAAAAACTCTAAAATGTAACCTGTTTAGCAAATAAACCCTTAATTATAGGTATTATTCTCTAGGTAGTTGTGGTGAAGGAGATTTTTCTACAAAGACTTTACTTTTTGCATAAAGAATTATGGGCAAAATCGCAAGCAGAAGAATTATCAACGCGATGTTTTGGGAGAACTCTGGAATGATGTTGTTTACGGTGAATTGAATTGTGTCTGAAGAGGCAATGTTGCCCGACAAGTCCCGTACGGTGACAGTGACATTATGCGTGCCAATAGACAAGCCACTGATTGTTGTGTTTCCCGAGATAGTTACGTTGCCGCGCCCGTCCAAACTGTACGCTTTCCAACTGGCTGATTCATCGACAGTGAATGTTAGCTGAAGGTCGGTTGTGGTGTAAATTTTATTCTCGGGTGACAAGAGTATTGCTTGTGGAGGAATCGTCTCCACAATGAGGGGTTTTACGAGGGGATAATTGTCGGTATTGTTTACACTCACCGCGTATGGCGTTTCACTTATGCCATCGCCGTTTGAGTCCACGCCAAAGAAGAAGTTGCTCCAGTAATTGCCCTCGAAACCGTTATCCCAATAGTTGAGGTTGATGCCGAAGTATGCTTGCGTCAAGACGGTTCTTGTATTGTTCATGATGTTGTTACGATAGAATCTGTTGATGTAGGCTTCTCCACCCAACCAAACAGCGTAATAATTGTTGGTTACATTGTTGTTGTAGATTAAGTCATTCGACTCCTGTTCGTTGATGCCGAAATAGAAATTGGACACGTTATTTTCGGAGACAATATTGCCTGTTCCAACGTCCAAGCGGATTCCGGAACGGGTACTTTCGATTACACCTTGTCCGATTAGGGAATTTCGGGCAACGACATTGTAGGACGAATGGTCTAAAGACAAGCCATCAGTATAGTTTTCCAGCTTATTGTCAGTTATTACGTTGTTGTCGCCGTTGCGAATTTTTATGCCCGCATAGTAACCATTCATTATAATGTTTCCCGTTATGGTATGGTTTGACGACCTAGGGAGATAAAGCCATCTTTCGTAGTATATGCCGAACCCGTTGTTGTTCCTTATTGTATTGTTGCTAATCGTGATTCCGCTTGAATTGTTGTCGATGAGAATTCCATGTTTATTTTCATAATTATAACCGGTGAACCCTTGGGCATTTTGTATGGTAAACCCATTGATTGTGACGTTGTTGGCTATGATATAAATGACATTGCCAAAGCTGCTGCTTCCGTCGATGGTTGTTACGTCTCTACCCTCTCCGACAAGTGATATTGACTTGTTCACGACAAGTATTTCAGGATAAAACCCAGCATGGACAAAAACAGTGTCTGCCGCGTTTGCCGAGTTTATTGCAGCCTGAACGCTATCTCCAGGATACACATCGATGGTTGTTGAACCACGAGAAATCATCATCTGCTGGGTGAAAAATAAAGTTAGGAAGAGCACCGACACGAAAGCTGCTGAGACGATTCTTTTCATGTGTCGTCACTTAATCCAGTGTCTAATCGTACACTAATTGTTTTTGGTTTGACAGTTGCTGAAAAGGTCAAGTTGAGCCCGATGAGTTTTGAGACTGCAGAAAGCCTTATCAAGTCGCTAAGAGCCTTGCGAATCTGTCTTGAAACATGGAACGCCTTTTAACGAAACACCCAACAGCTTTTGCTGGCGAACTTTTTTAGCGAAAGAAAAAAGGGTATTGTGGCTAGGCGGTTTATGGTCGTTTTCTGAGCATCAGCACTATTATAGCTCCGACTATGGCGATTGCTATGATAATAGCTACACCTATGCTTAGGACGTACGTGTCAGTCATGCTTGGCGGTTCAGGCTCAGGCTCAGCAGCAGCAGGAGGAGCAGAATCAACAGCAAAAGAAGACACCGCACGCGAAGGCCAGTACGATTCAGAACCAGCAAACGAAGCATAAACAGTGTATTCCCCCTCAATGTCTGGTTTCCAGTTCAAAGTGAAGAACCCATCCGAATTGCTTGTAGTCTTACCAATTTCCCTGTAATTGTCGTTTGCGTCAAGCACGCTCAAAGTCACTTCAACACCAGTAGCGTCGGTTGGCCGTGGTTTCTGCATGTACACGTACTCCATCCACGCGCTTTGGCTTTCGTCTGAAACAGCTGGGACTCCGTTTGGAAAGCGCGCCGCCTGCTCTTTCTGTTTTGTACCAGCAGAAATGTCAGTCACAGTGCCACGGATCACAAGCGATTTACCCATCTCAACACTAACATCGGGTGCGGCAACTGTCAAGGCGCTTGGACCTTTACCAATAGCGTACAGCTGACCGTCATAATAGTTGTAGTATACCCAAGTGCCGTCTGCAACAGCAGTACCTTCACGTCCAAGCTGAGCTC
>DATEAU010000176.1:0-2016 GCA_035288165.1 Bathyarchaeia archaeon | reverse complement strand
CATCCAGTCACTCAACCAGCGACAACTTGGCTCTGCGCTTTCCAAACGGTGTCCCAGCAGTTTCTGATGCTAGCATGAGTGACTGGATGCTCTACGTATACAAGCAGTTCCAACGTCCAACCAACGCTACCGGTGTCGAAGTGACCGTCAGCGTCCTCGATGCAAACGGCAACTTCCGAGAGATTGGCAAAACAACAACCAGTTCTGATGGCTTCTTCAGCTTACCATGGACTCCGGACATCCCTGGCAACTACAATGTCTATACAAGTTTCGCAGGTTCCAAGTCTTACTATCCCGCCCATGCAGAAACAGCCTTTGTAGTAGACGAAGCACCCGAAGTTACGCCTCCCCCAGATCAACCTGCACCACCACCCACGATGTCTGACCTTTACTTAGCACCAGGCATTGCGTCCATAATCGTTGCAATCGCCATAGTCGGCGCAGTCACAGTGCTGATGCTTAGGAAACGACTTTAGGCTTTCAAAACAGAAACTCACTTTCCCTTTTTTCCTCAGACAGCCTTCTTCTTTCTAGAACCGCAATTGCATAGAGGACACTACCCGAAAATAACAGAAGCATGTTCTAAACGCTTTTTAATTCCAACCGACGCTAAATGTAAAAAGGACTCTAAATGAAGGCTGACAAACTCGTAATCGGGCTGGTTGGAATGCCTGGCTCAGGCAAGTCATTGGTGGTTGAGGCAGCACAGCGAAGAGGCTATAATGTCGTCGTCATGGGCGATGTTGTTCGTGAGGAAACGCGAAAGCGTGGGTTGGAGTTGAACCCGAAAAACGTGGGGCAGGTCATGCTTGAGCTGAGGAAAGCGGGCGGGAACGGCGTGGTAGCGGAAAAATGCGTCCCAAGGATACAAAGTGAGGAAAGCGAACGCGTATTAGTGGATGGTTTACGGAGCCTGCACGAGGTCGACGTTTTCAAGACACATTTTCCAAAATTCAACTTAGTGGCTGTTCATGCTTCGCCTGAAATACGGTTTAAACGCCTAAACCATCGTCGCAGAAGTGACGACTCTGACGAATGGGAGGTTTTCCGCGAGAGAGACCTGCGAGAACTCTCAGTGGGATTGGGAAACGCCATCGCCATGGCTGAGAACATCATAGTTAACGAAAATTCGAGAAAAGAAACAAACGCGAAGGTTGAAGAGGTCATTCGCCGAGTTGAAGAAAAATGGACGAAATAACTGTTCACGTTGAAACCGAAATCAACCCAACGGAAGCTGAAGAAAAAGTGAAAACGGCAGTTGCCAACCTATTCGGCACCATAGACATTGAGACCGAGGCTTCGCATGTTGGGAGCATATTGACTGCTAAGGCGCGGGAACGAGAAGCGATGATAAGTTTCCGCAATGTACTTCGCAAAGACCGCGTTCGAGATGCTGCGAGGCGAATCTTCTATGCAGGGTCAAGAGAAAAATCCATCATTTTCTTCCTCAACAAACAAGTTGCTTTCGCGGGTCACGTTTCGTTCTCGCAGGAAACTGGAGAATCCCCGCTTGGTCCAATAAAAGTCGTAATTGAATGTGAAAATCCGAGGGAACTTGTTGTCTGGCTCACGACGTAAATCAAAAGTTCAGCGCCAATTGTTTGCCAACGCGATGGTGACTCAGCGAGGCGCGGTTCTGCTAGGCGACTCGGTTGCCTGTGACGCTTTTGACGAAAGCCGACCTTTAAGGGTTGTCACTCACGCTCACGCTGACCATCTCGGAGGTTTACGGACAAGCCTGAAAACCTGCGAAAAAGTTCTGATGACAAAGGCAACAAGAGACTTAATCAAAGTTATCGAAGGTCCAGACGCGCTCAGCGGCGGAGCAGTCAAAACGCTCGAGTATGGAAAACCATTCAAGTATGGCGATGAACGGGTTACACTTGTTTACGCTGACCATATCATGGGTGCGGCTCAGGTTCTGGCGGAGGATTCAAGCGGCGCCAGAGTTGCTTATACGGGCGACTTCAGGCTCGACGGGACTCCTGTGTTGGAATGCGACACACTAGTGGTCGA
>DATEAU010000175.1:0-8200 GCA_035288165.1 Bathyarchaeia archaeon | reverse complement strand
AACAAAATGTTTCTCGAGAACAATCAGAGGAAGAGGGGTAAAGTTATGGTTGCCATTTGTCGATTATGTACTTCGGTATCTCAGCGGCTGGAAAGTCCAAGTGGGACCTCGCGACAGCTCAGAGATACCGAAGTACATAATCGACAAATGGCAACCATAACTTTACCCCTCTTCCTCTGTTTGTTCTCGAGAAACATTTTGTTTTGTAAATAGACTTTCAACAAGCTTCTGCTTATACAAGATGCCTGCGTTCTTTTCCGACAACTAAAGCATCCCCTCATATTTGAAGCCTAATAGCAATTCATTGCATAAACCAGTAGAGGGGTCTCGCTTCAGTTGCCGCTTTATGTAAGGGAGGGGGAGACAAGAATCGCGCAACAGTTCCAGCATCTATTTCTTGCGCCCGTACTTCGCGCAGTATTCGTCAGCAGTTGGGAAAACTTCTTTGACGCGTTCAACCCGCTTCTTCGTGTTAATGCTGTGTTCCAGCTTCAGGACGTCTTTGGGCTTGCTGAAGCGTTCCACTTCGCCGTTTTCCCGTTTCCGCTCTACAAGTATGCAGTCGTCTACCATGCAGCTTAGTACGCATGCGTCACAGTAAACGCACAAATCCTCAGTGATGCCCACCTCACCTTGTTTCCAGTACAAAGCGTTAGTAGGACACGCTTTAATGCAGAGCTTGCACTCCAGCCCGTGGCAAGTGCGTTTGTTAATGCTGATTTTGCCCTCCGCGAACAAATCCTTCACGCCAGCAGAAGCCAGCAATTCTTCTCGGCGCTTTTTCCGCTCAGCCTTCTCACCGCTCTCTGACAGCAACCCGAATATGTCCACGCCAGAAGAGCTTTCCTTAGACATCTGCATCAGACTAACCAGTTGAGACTTTAACCATATAGCACCCATGAATTATAATTACTTATCTAGAATAAACAAAGAAAAGTCCAACAAAAAGAAGGAAAAAAACTTTGCTTTTAGGGCTGCGTGAACGGGCTTGTCATGCCAACTAACAACTTACCAAACCTGCCAAGATGCTTCTCCTCATTGCTAAGAATCTCCTCTAGCATTCGCTTAGTCCCGTAATCTCCTTCCTTCTCGGCAACTTGGATCGCCTGCTTGTACAAGCTCACGGCTTCTTCCTCGTACTGCACACCATCTTTCAACATCTCCAACACATCCGCGCCAATGTGAATATCGTCAGGTTCAACGGTTGGAATGCCGTTCAGAAAGGATATTCTTTCCGCAAGAGCCTCAGCATGTTTCATCTCCTCAATCGCGATCTCCCGGAATATGTCGTTAACAACTGCACCGTGAATTCCTTTCGCCATTACGTGTTGCCACATGTATTGAATAGATACTTGCAGTTCACGTGCAATCCCCTTGTTCAAAAGTTTTAGTAGCTTCTCAGACGCCACAAAATCACCTCCAGCTGCACCACTAAGAGGTTTCTCACTCAATTATATAAAACAATCCGTCCAAACAAAAAAGGGAAAACAGAGACCTTATAATATGGGCAACATCTACTCCAAACGAGGAAAAGCGACATGTGCGAATTCAACGTCATCCTAAACGGGAAAACCCAGTTCAAAGATGTCGTCTACGCAGTAACCCGAGGCACCAACGTAACCGTCAAAAGCATCACTGGCGAAACCAAAGAGTTCAAAAACTGCAAAATCCAGGAAATTGACGTAAACTCCACCAAGCTAGTTCTAACCACAACAGGACCTTAGCATCGGAGCAGCAAGAGTTATTCCCCATTCTTTTCTTTCTATGCAACGTTCACTTAGTGTTGGGTACCAAATCGCAATAGTAGAACCGATTCTCTTTCAACACAACCTCACCTTTACCGAAGGCAACCTTTTCGCGAAAATTTGGTCCATATTAAACAAACGAGTGAAATTCTCCATTTTCACCACACGGATCAATAATGCTAGGAAGATCCGACAAGAATGGTTCGTCAAGTCTCTTCCTGCGATTTCTCCGCCGAGAAAATTGGAGTCAACGACGGTAACTATAGCCTTGAATCCATTGTCTATAAAATTGTGGGAAAGTTCCCGAGTTTTCCTCTTCCACAACGGAAACACTCCCTTCATGCCTACCTTCGACAGCAACTGTTCTCGGTATTCCCTAACGTCTTCCAGAAAGATATCTCCGAAAACAACCGATGAAACAGCCCTATTCCGATTTCCCTCCAACACCGCAAGCAACTTATTTTCATACTCCCTATCACAAACGCCCCTAGGAACCAACATCTTCTCAAGAGGAAAATCCAACGAAATCGCCTGTTGTTCAATCAGAACGTGCCGAACCCGATGAACGCTAATTCTGTCAAAATCAAGGGTCACAGTTGTCGTTAGCCCCAGCACATCGTAACAACCTGCTTTGAGAATTTCGCAGAGCGCAAGGGCACTTTCTTTGCAACCACTCCACGAAACAATAACTTTTTCTTTCATTTGCTGCATGCCTCAATACGTCAACCGATTTCACCATATACCCACTATTCGTGAGCAAATAAGCATATTCCGTTCAAATTCGTCTCCATTACTTCAACAAATCAAATCTGCAAAAGTTAGCCAACGTAAATATATCCGTCAAACCCATTGTTTATATAGGTACAACTGATGAAAGTGCTCCTCGTTAACCCGCCGCAGAATTTTTACCCCGGCTCAGACCTGCCAGCAGGCAATCTTCCCTTAGGTCTGATGTACATTGCTGCGTTGCTTGAAAAAGCAGGACACAAAGTCGAAATCTTAGATGCATTCATGACTGATTCTTCTCTCTGGAAAACCGGCGACAACGTTTACATCGGCATGCCTTACAGACGAATAATGGAGGAAATCCAGAGTAGAAAACCGGACATCGTTGGCGTCGCGAACCCGTTTACAAGTCAAGTGGAAAACGCAATCAAAGTCTGCAACATCGCCAAACGGGTTAACCCGAACATTTTAACGGTTGTTGGCGGCCCACACGTTTCTGCCGTACCAGAAGTATTTCTTCAAGAAACAAAAAACGTTGACGTCGTGGTAATCGGCGAAGGAGAATACACGATGCTGGAAATCGTAAATTGCCATGAACGGCACATGTCACTCAGCAGGGTTCGCGGAATCGCATATCGCAGAGGAAAAACCATTGTGCGGGCACAGCCAAGAGCTTTCATTAAGAATTTGGACGAGTTGCCTTACCCTGCGTACCACTTAGTGAACATGGAGAAGTATCTTAATCCGGCTAAGATTGAGTATCGCAGCTTCAAAGACAGATCAATATCAATGATTACGAGCAGAGGGTGCCCGTTCAACTGCTGTTTCTGCTCGATTCATCTGCACATGGGAAAAACGTTTAGAGCACACGCTGTGGATTACGTTGTAAACCACATAGAGTACATTGTTAACAAGTTTAAAGTTAAGACAATATTCTTTGAAGACGACAATTTGACGCTGGACACAAAACGGTTCGAAGCAATCTGCGACAAGATGATCAAAAAGGGTATCAAAGTCAAATGGGAAACACCTAATGGCGTAAGAGTGGATTGCCTAACGCCTAGTCTTCTGAAAAAAATGCAGAAGTCAGGTTGCCAAAGCGTATTCTTCGGTGTCGAATCTGGAGACCAAAATATATTGGACAACGTCATTGGCAAAAGCCTCCAACTGAAAGACGTAGTCAAAGCCGCTAAAACGTGCAAAGAAATAGGGCTAAAAACAGGAGCCTTTTACATAATCGGGTTTCCAGGCGAAAAGAAAGAAAACATGTTGCGAACCGTTGACTTCGCACTTTGGCTTGAAAAAGAATACGGCGTTGGAATACACGTGTTTGTTGCCACCCCATCAATCGGCACCAAACTTTACGAAGAATGCAAACGCAAAGGCTACATCCGAGAAGATTTGTCATCTCGGGCCTTCGCCGAAGCTAGACAATCATGTGGGATACCTCTGATAGAAACTGATGATTTCTCCGCAGTTGAAGTAAAAGAAATTGCCACCAACGCTGTTAGGAGGCATAAGAGAATTAATATTGTTAATCTTGTTAAGACTCCTCGGAAAACCCTAGAGACAGCTCTGAACCAACCAAAGATTGTTGTAAAGTTCGTGAAGAGTCTTTCATCTAAATGAGATTGGCTGAACAAGCTTTGGAAAAAACTGCTATTTTTTGCTTCTCCTTTTTCTTCTAAGCAAAGCAATTGCTACCGTAGCCAGAATCACGACAGTGACTACTCCAATGATTGCAGGTGGCTCGCTTTTGTTTTCAAGGCTTTGAGTACTGATAACTGCTGGTTCAGCTTTGTCGAGAGCTTCAACTTTCAAATTCCTAAAAACTATGACTGCTCCAGGGTTGAACGTCAATAAAACGCTTATCTGGCTAGCAGTTTCGGTTTCGTTTCTTGGCGTGATATGATCTAAGGGGGTTCCATTCTCTTCGTATAGTGTTGCATGCGTGGAATTTTCAGAAATAGTTGCTGTGACTTTGTACCAGGTGTTTTCTTTTGTGATTTGGGATGCGTTCATGAATGCGGTATCATTTTCGTCAAGTTGGGTTGTTATTTTGGAAACATCTTGGTTCTGCAAGATTCTTACGCTAGCGCTGTAATTGCTATCATCATTTTGTTGCAGCATAAAACCAAACTGGCCGTTCGGGATTGCTGGCGGTAATATTTCCTCTTGGATTATGATTTTTACTGGCCATCTGCTTCTTGGAAGACTGATAAAGCGTTCGACCGGCATGATTATTGGCTCCTTTCGTTTTTCGGTTTCATTGCTGTCTAAAACGATGAATTCGCCGCTGAGCAATGCACCTGTTCCTGTAACGTTGCTTTTTAAGAATTCTTTAACACCTTGATTTATGAAGTCCCCAAATCCAGCCATACTAGCGCGGTTAATCGCACCGTCGGCGCTGTAACTTGAGGAGTATCCAAATTCATAATCAGTATTTAACGGTCGGTAAGATCCGAATACGCTAAGCTTTTCACTGTCGGCACCTGTGAAATTGGAGATATCGGTGCTGCTGGTTTGAATTTGATAGGTTGACGTTGTGGTGAGGTTCCAATTGAATGAGTAGTTTCCATATTCGTCAGTTGTTGTCTTGAATACTTGCGTAGATTTCCCTTGGCTGACATACATCGTTACTGTTTTGTTTGGCAGCACGGGTGAAATTGCGCCTGAGATTGTTAGGGGGCGTGTTTCTTCGCCTAAGCTTGAATTATCTGAAGAGAGCGTAATGGATATGGCTGAAGAAAGCAAGGGCGCGTCAAGGTTTGATGAAACTTGGCCGGGGGATTCTTTCTGAGAGTTGTTCAGGGGGATGACGTATGCTTTTGAATTGGCGGTGAGCTCGGGTCTTTCGCCTACTTTCCATTGACCTAGGGAGGTTGCTTCGGCTATCCAGTAGGTTTTGTTGTTGTATTCGAAGCCGATGGGGGTTATCCACCATGAGCGGTAGACTGGTTTGTAGGGCAAGTATACTCCGATGTTCATGTGGCTTGGGTTTAAGCCTTTGTATAGAAATAGGACGACGTCTAATCCTCCTGCTTTCATGATTGATGCTGCCAGAAGTGAGAGTACGTCGCAGTCTCCTGTGTTTTCGATGATGGCTTCGACGGGGTATTTAACGCTGCTTTTGTTGTATGGGATTTGGCGAACCATGGTTAGTACTGCGTTGGCGAATTGTTCGTCGCTATAGGGTGTGTTGTTTGTTGTTTTCTGGATGTTTTCGGCTATGGATTTGAAGACGCTGGGTGTGGCGTATTTTGCGTAGTCGCTATCGCCGCTTATTACGTGGCTTCTGCTGTTGTAGTACTCGTATAGGCTGGTGGGCACGGAAACGTACAGTGTGTGGGTGGAACGGTGGTGTCCATACCAAACGTCAAAATTGTAAGTGCGTTCAAAGTTTCCATTGTTGATTGGAATGGTGCTGAGGGCTTGGCTCAAGGAACTGACCCACATTAACCCGAGAATCATGGTTAACAGGATTGTCCAGAGGAGCCTTTTTTTCATTTGATTTTTCCCTCGCTGTTGAAATAATCTCTCATTACCGAAAGAGTATGAACGTTTTTTAAATGTTTGCCATAATTGAGAAAAATGCTGCGATTTGCAGCTACGAGGAGAACCAAGGAAAGGTTTTAAGCTTCACGAAACGCGTGATTTTTTCCAACTGCTAATGAATAGTGCGTGAGTACTGGCGCAAGAAATGAAACCGTTGTGCGATTTTTTTTCTTTAGCCCCCTATTTAAAGGCTCAATGTTCGGGCTGAAGAAAGTTTGAATTTTAACAGGGGTTGAATCAAAAGCGGAATCGCCAACTTTCCAGAAGTATTGTGAAAGTGCGTTTTTTTGGAGGAGATTAACGTAATCGTTTTTGTTCTGTTTGGTTCCAATAATAGATGTGTTGGTATTCTGTCGTCAATGGAAAATCCCTATCCTCGTATACAATGTCCAGTTCCAAACTGTGGTTTTGGAGGGTGGTCTGCGTTAGTTCCCAGAGTTGCTCGGTTTTTTCGTCAGCTTTGAAGATTCCCCAAATTTTGTCCCCATTCCATCTCATAGCCCAACCATAGTTTTTGGGCAGAATTAAAACCGAGTTTGCTTTAGTTGAGCCTTGAATTACGTTGGGATTTTTGAATACGTTGTTCCAGAAGGTTTCTAAAGCTTGGAAATGTTCGTCTTTCAATGTCCCGTAAGGGTTTTGTTCGCTTTCGTAGTAGTTGAATAGGATGAGGTATTTTGCTCAGGCCTCGTATGCCGTGCGCATTACATAGCGCTTCAGGATTTGCGGGTCCGACGGAAATCGCAACAAGACAGCAACCCATAAAATTGCGCAGGGTACGTGAATTTCTGGTTCAGATTGTAACCTAATAAGGCTTAATTAATTGTAGAAGCAAGATTAAAGATTGGAATAGGAAGATATCAGATATGGCGTCTTTGAGAAAAAGCACACTCGTTGGCGTGGCTGTAATGTTAGTATCAGCAATTGTTGGAGGCTTTTTCATAATTGGCAGAATTAATCAGCCCCCGCCAGCCTCCCAACCAGCAAATGAAAACTCAGGAGAAGCTGAGCAGGGACTGCAAATAGTGCTCAAAGACTTCGGCCTGCCAGAAGTCAAGTATCTCCAACCGACCATCAAAGAAATTCAGCTACAGAGCGAAAATGGAACATGGATAACCATCTGGAGCAAATCAGAGGGAAAAACCTTGAAACTCACCACCGACGGCGCCACTGTGGAGTTGGATAAAGTCAACGTGAAAGCTGGAACTTACATCGGAACTAGACTAATGGTTAGCACGATAGATGTGGAAGCTGATATCAACAGGGACGGAGATACTTCGGATAAGAACGTGCAGATAATCTTGACTGAAGACGAATTTAACAGTCTGCCACAGAAAGAGAAGCCGCAAGCACCGGCAGGAGCACCGCCTGAAGGAGGGCAGGAGCCGTCACCACCTTACAGAATAGAGGGAGGATACGTGTACATGAACAAATATCTGGATGAAAAGCATAACGTGACTTTGAATGATTACTTAGGTCCGTTGTTTGAATCTAAATTTGTATACAGCGGAAACGGCGGGAAAATTATATACGATTTCTCCCTGCAACCTCTGCTGCCTAAAGACCAGCAGATAGTGGTCAATGTTTCAGTACAATAACTTCCTTTTTATGGAACCTTGCGTGTTTCACTATCCCGTTGTCTTTTTTGACGGCGTTGCTGAACTATTAAATGTTAAGATTTGACTACACAAAATTGGGAAGAGAGTTTTTGCGGTGAAGATTTTGGTTGCAGAAATGCGGGTCCGCTGGGATTTGAACTCTGCCCCAAGTGGAGACATCACCGCGATCGCCTAACGAAATCATGAATAAATGACGAAGTTATTGCCATTTCTTGGGGTTTTTTGGGTAGTTATGGTGTTTTCCTTTGTCACTGCGCGGTCCAATCTTGCAGGGTTTGAAAGGCTCAATCGTGAAATCCAAGCTTTGCTCCATTCAGTCAGCCTCCATCCAACTGAAAAAAGAAAAGGGGAAGTGATGTTTGAAGTATAAATGTACCCTGTTGGTGGCGGGCCCGAGGGGATTTGAACCCCTGTTCTTCGGCTTTCTTCCGCGTTGAAATGCGTCCGGAGGCCGACGCCTTAATCCGTGCTCGGCGACGAGCCCTTTTTTCACATTGGTTAATCGTTTTCAAAACTTAAGCTAATCGCTGATTTATTCTTGACTTATCTCTTCGC
>DATEAU010000174.1:0-2322 GCA_035288165.1 Bathyarchaeia archaeon | reverse complement strand
GGCTTTTTCCTTACGTTTCTCCGCTTCTCCATTTTCCTCACCTGTATATCTGTTCAACACTTCAGCCATATAAGCTTTGTCGTTCAACACCAATACAGTAACGGAAAGTATGTTTAAAATACGAATTTAAGATTCATAAAGTTAGTAACCTGCCACACCTGATTCATACCAGAAACAAAATGCTGAATGCGAAAATCCGAGAGGTGCTTCCGTCTCTATTCCTACTGATCAATAGCATTACATGGTTCTCTCTCACTTGGTTCGCTGTTGCAGACCTTATCGGAGCTTCCTTCACTGATATTCTGATCGTATCTTCTTCCTATTTTGGCGCTCTGCTCGCCTCAGCAATCATTGGCGCTACTTTTCTGAACAAAAAGCTAAGGGGAAAAACTCCGTTGCTGACATGGGTTTTGCTTGGTGCCGCCGCATCCGCAGTTGCTTCTGCAATAGCTCCAGGATCAAACTTACTGAATCTCGTTTCTGTGTCGATTCCTCTTGGCGCATTGGCTGGATTAGGCATTCCAACTTGCCTAGCATTTTTTTCTGAAAATGCAAGTTCGAAGAATCGTGGTCGAAGCGGAGCAATCGTGTTCTTTACCATTCAAGCCTTGACAGCCGCATTTTATTTCTCCATGAGCACGATTAGCGTTGATGGTCAGTTTCTGATTCTTGCAGCTTGGAGGCTAATTGGAATAGCGAGCGTGTTTTTCTTGGTGCCAAAAGCAGAGGTTGTTCAGGAACAAAAAACTCCACTTAGACGTATTGTTCGAGATAGGACTTTTTATCTGTATTTTGTTCCATGGTTTTTGTTCGCAATTGTTAACTTCATCGAAGAACCGTTAATCGAGTATCATTTTGGAGGTGAAGGATTCGTACCCTACGACTTGTATATAATGGCTACAATTCTAATAACCAGCGTTGCAGCTTTTCTGGGAGGCGCAATATGTGACTTCAAGGGGCGCAAAGTTTCAAGCATTCTGGGTTTTGTTATGCTGGGCTTGGGCTTTGCGTTTCTGACCCTTCTACCTGGAACCCTGATTTCCCAAATCTTGTATGCGATATTCGGTTCAGTTGCTTGGGGAGTGTTATACGTTACGTTTATTTTCGTTGTATGGGGTGACATGGCTGAAGGCGCGAGTCGCGAAAAATATTACGTTTTAGGCTGTATGCCTTTTCTGTTCTCGAACCTGATTTCCATCTTGGTCAAGCCCTTCGCTGAGATTATACCCATTGCTTCGTCCTTCTCTCTGGCCAGTTTGTTCCTGTTTTTGGCTGTTCTTCCTTTACTTTATGCTCCTGAGACGTTGTCGGAAAAAATCATGAAGGCTCGCGAGCTGAAGAATTACATTGCGAAGGCTCAGAAGGAAGTTGCGAAAGCCCAAAACAAGGGAGACGAAGGCAATCAGTGCGAAAAAGAAGCGGAAGAGGAGTCTGTGGAGTTCACGGTAAACCAGGAAGACGATGAGAAAGCCAAGGAATTAGCAGAAAAATACTATTAAACCCGTTCCATGTTTACGTTAAGCCATGTTCTTCCACATCGTGCTCACTACGGAATGCAACTTGCAGTGCAGATACTGTTTCGGCGAGACGATGGAGGATTTTGACGAAGACTTCGGCGAATTCGATGTTGATTATTCTCTGCCGAAAAAAATTAACTATGACGTGAAGTTGTTAGGCGATTTCTGCAGTCGAGACCCTGACTGTGTTGTGACGTTTTATGGTGGCGAACCGCTCCTGTGCGCGGACGAGATGAAGCAGATTATGGATTTAGTGAAGCCGAAGCACTTTATGATTCAAACTAACGGGTTGCTATTGGATCGCTTGGCGCCCGAGTACGTTAACCGTTTCCACACGATTCTCGTTTCTTTGGATGGCGACGAGGCTTTGACTGGTTATTATAGGGGTAAGGGCACGTTCCGCAAGGTCGTTCATAATCTGCGGCTCATTGTGAAGAACGGTTTCGGGGGAGAGTTGATTGCGAGGATGACGGTGATGGAGCAAACGGATATCGAGAAGCAGGTCAGGTGGTTGCTTGAAAACGAGGAATTCCGGTTTTCTTCTATTCACTGGCAGTTGAACGCGGGTTTCTGGGGAAACGACTACGCGAGGCGGGATTTCAAGCGGTGGAGCGAGGAAAGCTACATCCCTGCCGTGGCGAGGCTGGCGCGGTTCTGGGTTGACGAAATGGAAGAGAAAGGAATCGTCTACAAGCTCTATCCGTTCCTTGGCATCGCAAACTCGCTCATTTCCCACGAAGAAAAAAACTTAATGCGCTGTGGAGGGGGCTGGATAAACTACGCGGTCCAGACCGACGGCAACATA
>DATEAU010000173.1:0-3300 GCA_035288165.1 Bathyarchaeia archaeon | reverse complement strand
GCCCCACTTGTTTTCCGCAATATCATTCGCAGAAATAATATCGTTGGAACCTGCGAGGAAGATGCCTGACTCAATGTTGTCCATTAAGCGGTTTCCGAAGATGACTGAATATGACGAACCAAGTCCGATGCCTCTCCAGTTGTTGGTGATGTTGTTTCCCGAAATTGTATTTGAGTACCCTTCTATTACGATGCCTGATTGGCTGTTGCCGACTATGTTGTTTTCAGAGATTTTGTTTAAGGAACCTCCAAAAAAGCGAATTCCATCTTTAAGGTTTGCCGTAATGGTGTTCTGGACGATAATTGTCTTTGACTGGACAGAACAAAAGATGCCAACGTAAGTGTTACGAATATTATTTCCAATTATGCTGCAGTTGTCTCCTTCCACAATGATGCCAGTGGCGTAATAGGTCGAACTGGAATAGTTGCGGCTTTCAATGGTGAAGCCCGAGAGTTTCACGCCATCCGCTCCTAACGTGAAAACTGCGCGTGCCCCGCGTTCAACCCCACCTGTTCCCATAATTATCGTGTTCTCGCTGTCCTCGCCTACAACTGAAACGGCTTTGTTGATTATCACGTTCTCGTAATAGACTCCACTTCTAACTTGCACGGTGTCCCCTTGAGAAGCATTTCCAACAGCTGCGCTTATAGTAGGGTAATTGTCAGGGACAACTAACGTCTTGGAAGCCCTACCCATCTGAGTGTTAATTACGAATAACGCTGCTAGACAGATGACTGCTAACGCGAAAACTTTTCCTACGACTGTTTTTTGCTTCATGAAGCTACATCCCGCACAATGGATGCAACAAGTGCCATTTAGCTCTCCCCCGAGAACACTTTGTTCTCCCAAAAGAACAGGCACTTTCAGCCGTGGAAAAACGGGTTTTACGAGAATAAGCTGATTAGAAAGTGGATTCTGAATTCATACAGCTTTTATTCATTTCCAAACACAGGATGTTTTCAAGAGCTGGAGAATCCTGCTTCGAAAAAGACGTTTCCCACCTGAATCTCCTCTCCATTCTCCTTTCTCCTTTATAGAAGCAGGATTCCCAAAGCTCCCTCGTCGCTGAAGTCTGCTGCTTGTTTAGCGTATTGCTTTTTTGTGATGTTTATGTTTCTCGAAAATTATCTCGTGGTTAGTAAAACATTTTACGAGCCAAAACAAAAGTCTAGAGATTTCATAATAAAAGATCAACGAGAAAAAGGAAAGAAAGCGTAGCTTATGTTTAAGCTACAGCGCTGTACATGAAAACGTTGCCCGTTGCGGTGACGAGTCTGACTTGATAGCTGTTGCCGAGATTCCAAACAAATGACTCATCTGTCACTGTTGCCTGTCCGTTTGCAGAGACTGTTGGACTATTGGGATTGTAGACTTCGGTTAGTGCTACTCCGTTAATCGAGACTTCTGAGATTGTAACGCCGCTTGTTCCTTGGTTTATCACTGAAATTTCTACTCCTGTATCGTCAGTGAACTGGACGCCTGTGATTTTGACTTGTTCTGTTTGCATGAATCCGATGGTTAGTGCTCCCATCCATGCGGCTACTGCGATGCTGACTGCGACTGTGACTGCGATGAGAATTATCGATGCGACGACTGGGCTGAGGGCTTTCTTGCTTCTTTTGAAGTTCTTCACTTTTTCTTTTGCTCCTATTGATTATTGGAATATGGCAATACAAGAAATTATATTAAGTCTTATTACTTACGATACTATATTACGGTTTGCACAATATGTCTAAAAAACGTCCCATTCACAAACTTTCTTTTCCGTCTTCTTCATAAAAGGGAGGGGATAGACTTTTCAGAGTAATAAGACAACCGAAGTCTGATCGCTTAACCCTTTTTGTCTGGAATAAACTCCATGGAAATCGAGTTCACGCAGTGCCTAGTATTCTTCTCGGTAAACTTTTCACCCAAGAAAACATGCCCCAAATGCGCCCCACAATTTGCACACTGAATCTCTGTCCGAACACTATCAGCATCGGGCAACCGCTTAACGGCCCCAAGAATTTCGTCGTCAAAGCTTGGCCACCCGCAACCTGCCTCAAACTTGCTTTCAGAATGGTAAAGCGGTGCACCACACCGTTTGCACACGTAGGTCCCGCGTTCCCAGAACGCATAGTATTTGCCGGTGAAAGCCATCTCCGTTCCTTTGTTAACTATGACACTTTCTTCTTCCTCAGTTAGTTTACGAGGTTCCTGTTTTTCTTTCGACATTCAAAACGCCGCCTAAACAACGATGGGGATTCCTCGTAAAAAAGCAATCGGTCAAAAATAGTGTGGCATGGCGGTATATCTGTTCTGAGAAGCATTGATATTGCCACTGCACAGTCACATAGCCTTTAAAAGAAAGGTGAATAATAGATACTCAAACATGCACCTGAGTTCAGGAGGTGTAACTTTGTCTGAGAAACAAAATGTAACTGAGGGATTACAGAAAATCGGCGAAATGGCCAATCAGTACAAAGAAGCGTTAGTTTCCGCTTTCAAGAACATGGATGTTGAAGTTAAAGACTGGAACTTCGCTGTCGCGAAAATTGAACAGCAGTACAACGTTGAAGTATCCGTAAAGTTGGCGATAAAACCGAAAAAGAAGTAGAAATACAAGGCGTGAACCCAGCTGTCCGCATTCAGGTACTTATCAACTCGAAAATCCCTTTTTTTCATGTTCATCGGCCTAGTCGCCTTTGCGCTGTACCTCTACTTCTTCGTAGGATTCACAGAACTTTCCTACGTGTTAGAGAACCTCAACCCGATGGACTACGCGATTTTCTATTCCCTAGCCATCGCTGGAACATTGCTGAGCGTGCTTTTCATTGCAGCAGCCTGGCAAGCGTTACTAAGAGCATTATCGATTAAAACTAAGCTGAAAAGCCTGTTTCTATACACGTGGGCTGGAACATTTGTTGATTTGATTGTTCCTTGCCAAGCGGTGTGTGGCGAAGTCACCAGAATTTATCTGGTTCGAAAAGACAACAGGGAAAACTACGGGGCGATTGCTGCTTCATCGATAACAAACCGGATAATCAGCTACGTAATCTCCTCGGTCGGGCTCCTAACGGGGATTGTTCTGCTTTTATCAAGAGCCGCGGCAGATCCTTTCTTGCTGAACCTGTTGATAATCGCGCTGATTGGCACAGTGATTTACCTCGTTATTCTCTTCTACATAGCATTTGACCAGAAAGCGCCAAAAAAACTTGCGACCGTTGTGTTCAAGCTGTTGAAGTCTCTGAAGATTAAGCGGTTCCCGCCAGAAGAGCTTTCTAGGAAAGCCGAAGACGCGTTATCGGTTTTTCATCAGGG
>DATEAU010000172.1:0-26858 GCA_035288165.1 Bathyarchaeia archaeon | reverse complement strand
TTCGGTCGACCAGCTCAGCCTGCGGCCCCCAACCGCCTAAGGTGTCGAGCTGATTGGTGGTGTTTGGTCGATATTTGTGTGAGACATTTTTCGTGTGTGAGTGTGTGTTCGTGTTGCCTGTGCGTGGTTTCATACGTCAATATTTTCTAGAATTATTTCTTGGGAGTAGCTATTGCTCTCGCTTTGTACTCCCCTCCCTTTTTTAAAGCGTCAAAGTTCCTGCGGGTGGGGCCCTCTATAGGTTCGTGCATAGTATCTCTAATACGTTCCAAATAGGCTCCAAATATTAACAGGCGAAGACTAGGGCGTTTTACAGGTTTTTGTCAGCAATGCTTTTTAGCTCATAGGGCAGCTTCTGGATGGAAAGAGAGCGGCTAAAATGAAGAAGGTTCCGTTGTTCGAGTTTGAGGTTCCCTGCTACAGGAAACGCACAGCAATCTGGCACGAACAAAAACAAACACGTTAAGAAAGCCAGATTTCATTGAAGAACAAGTTGCGTTTCAGAATAGCAACTGCCATCAACTGCATTTTTATTCCTTGTTGAAGGCGGCTCTTCCGAGACCAAAGAAAAATACGACGCACGAACACTATTTTTCAGGGCAAAAAAGCTTCACGGCAAAACAACCGAAAACACTCATAACTTACGGACTGCCTTCTTATTCTTTGGCGTGTGACCAAGTTTTCGATGAAACAAAGCCCATACGTGAAATTCTACTGCAAGGCGCGGTTCATAATAAAAGATGGAGAGAATGAACGGAGAAATCCGAGACCGCGAAAAAACCATGAGAGGCTTAAAAAAAAGAGTTTAAGGATTCTCCGTTGGTGTCTCTGTGGGTATCAGTAGTAAGGGCATTGTTCCATTTCCAGACCAGTATAGTGGCAGTTTGCCATCCCAACCGATAGCTACAAGATACTGCACATATTCAGGTGTCAACTGAACTTGGATTGTTTGGATTGCTTCGGCTGTAGCGTTAGCTGCTATGACAGTGGCGTTTGCTTGTGCTTGAGCGATTGTGATTGTGGCTGTGGCATTCGCTGATGCTTGAATGACTTGCTGTTGGGCTTCATACTCGATTTGTTTGAGTTTGTTTTGGGCTTCAAGTGCTTTCTGTTCTGCGGTGACTTTTGCTTCTATGGCTGCGGTGAATGATGGACTGAACTGAAAGTTTGTTACTGACACGCTTAAGATTTCTATGTAGAAATCATCAACTCTACTTTCCAGTATGTTCAGGAAAGTTGTTTTGACTTCCTCTCGGTTCGTGATTAGTTCTGTGGCCGCGTATTCTGCGGTTGCTGCTTTCAAGGACTCTTCAATGTTTGGCGCGATTATTCTCGATTCATAGTCTTGCCGGAAGTTCTTGTAAATTTCCAGCAGATACGCTTCTTCTAACCGATAGTTGACTGCGACGGTTGTTGTGACTTCTTGCAAATCTTCGGAAGCTGTGGCTTCTGTTGCTTCTGCCTTCTGAATTTGAACGTTCATTAGTTCTACGTCTGTGCCTATTGGGTTGATGAAGTGTAAGCCTTCAGGCAAGACTTGTGTCGCTTCTCCCCAAACTAATAATACGCCTTTGTATCCTGTCGGTATTGTGACTGTGGCGTTGCCGAAAGCGACGACTACGCTTACAATGACTACGATGACTACTATGAGTCCAATGAGTTTCTTCTTGGTGAAGAACCCTTTTCCTTCTTGGTTATACACTCTTTTCCTCCTCCTTTTCTCCTTTCGTTTCTGTTTTTTGTAAAGGTACTTTCGTACCGTTACTTTGTTTTGATTCAGGTACAATAAAAAGTAAAATATACGCACAGAGCAAAAGTACGGCAGCTATGGCTTCGAAGCCCCAATGTCTGAAACTGATTCCTGCAAACATGGATACGACAGCGATAGCTACAAGAACTATTGCATGCCTCAAGTATCGTTTGTTCATTCTTTGCTCACCATTTCTCTCATCATTTCTCGAAACTTAACTTTTATACAGACACCCGCCAAAAGACTATTTTCTAAAGATTTCAATTTAAGGTTGGCGATACTCTCAGTATCTCAGCATAAAGTCATCCCACGAAAGTTAACATACAGAACAACCATTACCGAAGAGTTAACAGAAAAACCTATCCCTCAAGAAGTTACCAGAACCAAGCCAAACGTTGGCGATACTTGGAGAGCTGACGAAATCTGCCTAAAAGTGAAGGGTAGTGTGACCTGTTCTCAATGATGGAAGATGAAACGCGGTTCTGGATAGCTCAAGAAGTCGGAGAAACAAAAGACAAGCATGATGCAAGAAAATTGTTTGTTGAAGCCAAGCGATTAATGAAAAGACAACCTAAAGAGTTAATCACAGATGGGTTACCAACCTATTCAGTTACGGCAATGAGGGAATTTCCAAACTCTATTCACATTCGCAAAATAGGTTTTGATAGAAAAGTTCACAACAACAATAAGATGGAAAGAATGAATGGTGAGATTCGTGATCGAGAAAAGACTATGCGTGGCTTAAAGACTAAGGATACTGCAATACTCTCTGGTTATCAACTGTTCCATAACTACTTTAGACCACACGAAGCCTTAGACGGAAAAACGCCAAGCGAAGCATGCGGGATTAAAATAGAAGGCAAAAATAAGTGGATAACTCTAATACAGAACGCTTCTAAGAAAAAAGCTTAGTATCCTCGTAGTGTTAAATCATGTCGAGTATTGACCGTTTTTTCTTCTTCTTTTTAGGTTCTATATCCTGAACGAAAAAGTTGTTATTCATTTTTGGCGGTTCAAACATTTTGTTAAGCCTTTTCATTTGTTCTCTGTGGTCGCGTTCATTCTGTCGCTTAAGCCTTTCATTTTCGTTGACTTCCGCAACGCCTTTAGCCCAACCTCTGCCAGCATGAAAATTCTCGCGTTCTATTCCTCGGTAATGTTCACGACGGATTGCTTCTATTCTTCTTCGTTCTTGATACTCTCTGTAAAGTATGCCTATGCCTTTTCCAATTCCTTTAGCTAAAAGCCAAATTCCTTTTCCAAGATAGTAAAAGCCCTTCCCGATGGCGCGAAGGATTTGCCAAGCTATTCTTTTGGCATCTGCCACAAATTATGCCTCTAGTAGCTTCTCAGTTTGTATTCATTTGCTATTTAAGTTTGATGAAAAACAAAAATAGACCACTACTCTTAAACATCATGCGCCGAAGAGGTAACAGAACCAGAATCAGGTATATTTTTCTTTAGCAATCTTCCATAACCGTCGAATTGCATCTGCCAGAAATATGACGCCAGAAATTGCTAGAATCCCTAAAAGTATGTTTACATACCCAAGGTCTATTTTTAATAGGATGTCATTTAGTAGTATGAATGACGAATAAACTACAAATAGTATGAATGAGACGAATCCGTCAAAAAATTCTAAGGCAATAAAAATTGCGTTAATTGTTTGTTCTCTCTTAACTTGTTCTGCCGTTACTGGTTTGTATGGTTTTTGTTTCTTTTGGTAAGTGAGAATAATACCCGCAATTATGAAAGTTATTCCTGCTACCGTTAAGACTACAATTCTACCATAAGGAAAGAGTTCTGGAACAAAAATAGCTCCGATAAAAACACCCCAAAATCCTAAAAACAAATCTAAACATATTTGCTTTGGTTCCATTTTTCTTCGCCTAAGTCGTCCTTAGAAAAATGATTGCCCACAGTAAGAATATAACAATTGTGACTGTGTCCGAAGAGGACATACTCTAAAATCCTATATTTGCGAGTACGAAAATTCTCCATCTCTCGATTTTTGACAGAGAATTTTGTCTCTCGAAGACTTGATAGAATCGGTATAGGTTTTCCGAGCACTAGTTCCCGAAGTAGCTTGTAAGCTGCTTCTGTGCTGGTTCTTCTTTCACGAATCCTGAGACTTTCACACCTACTCTACGTACTTCAAGGTCTGAGTCAGCGAGGAATTTTTCGAAGAGTTCGCGAACTGTCTTTCTGAGTGTTTCAGGGTCTGTTGTCGGTTGTTCAAGAGTTTTCGAACGGCTTCGAACAGTCAAGTCGGAAAGGATTGCCACTATGCCAACTTGCCTGAAGCTCAAACGTTTTTCCGCAAGTTCCGAGCGAATCTCGCCAATCAGCTCGCCAGTTTTGCCCAGGATGAACTCTAAGTCACGACTGTTCTCTTTTAACGTTCCAATTCGGCTGATTGATTCTGCTTCGCCAGCTTCCTGAACAGGCTCATCATCCACGCCGTTAGCCGCATTGTGAAAGTAAACCCCAAGAGTCTTGCCGAAAACCTCCAACAACCGCTGCACGCTGAACTCAGCCAAATCGCCGAGAGTCTTTATGCCCAACGAGTCCATCGTTTTCGAGGTTTTTCGTCCAACACCTAGCAAACGGTCAACAGGTAACGCCTGCAAAAATCCTTCAACCTCTTCAACACGAACAACCGTCAATCCATTTGGCTTCTGTGCATCACAGGCGATTTTAGCGACAAGTTTGTTGGGTCCGACACCAACCGAAAACGTCACGCCAACCTGGCTCTTAACTTCAGCCTGCATCCTTTCAGCCAACTTTTTCGCCTCTTCGAAGCTTTCATGCACTTTTGCAGTAACATCCAAGTAAGCCTCGTCAATTCCAACCTGCTCGAACACGTCAGCATAACCGCGGAAAATCTGCATGAGCTTGTCAGAAATATGCTGGTAATGTTCGTAGTCAACAGGCAAGAAAACCGCGTCAACACCTTCCAGCTTGCGCTTCGCCAAGAACAGCGGCATACCAGACTTTACGCCATATTTCCTAGCTACGTAATTTGCGGTGCTCACTGCTCCACTTTCCTCGGTTCTTCCCGAATACATGCCAATAACGACTGGCTTTCCTTTTAATTCTGGATTCCGAAGCTCCTCGCACTGCGCGAAAAAGTAATCCAAATCCACAAGAAGGACAATCCTAAGCGCCAAGAAACTCACGTCTCCAACTTGGGTAGCAGCCACGAACCGTCACAGCAAGCGGTGTTTAACTTGCTTAAGCCTTCTCTGCATACAGCGAACTTGATGCCTTGTGAAACCGCCATGCTTCTAACGTTGGCTAACAGCTTCATCCTCAAATCCTTGGGCAGTAATGCGCAGCCGTTTGCTCTTTCGCCATGCGTGAAGTACAGCGGCTTCAGTTTTTCCGCCTGTTCAGGCATCGAGTTGCTAAACCGTTTCCAATTGTCCCGTTTCACTTTGTACGTTGACGATGTGACCTGCTTAACGCCTAAGCATGCGAGCTCGGTAATGAGTTTTGAGGGGTCCTCGTTCACGAACGGAATTATCGGGTCGATGCGCACCGATACTGGAACGCCCTTGCTGACGAGAGTTTCAACAGTTTTCAATCTTTCTGTTGGTGATGGCGCTTGCGGCTCAATTCGTTTAGCCAAATCGTCATTGTCCGTAGTGATCGTTAAAGCAACAGTTGCAGGTGCTTCGCTGAGCAAGTCAGCGTCTCGTGTGACCAGCGTGGATTTGGTGACGATTTGAATTCGGCACCTGCTGCGACTGAGAATCTCAAGGCATTCTCGCGTCAAACCCAATTCCCGTTCCATCAGCGGATAAGGATCAGAAGAATTAGAAATCGACACCGTTTCGCCCTTAAGCTTAAGGGCTTCGCGTTCCAACCGTTTCAGCAAATCCTTTTTTGGGCGGCATTCCCAGAAGCGAGGAATATAGCTTGATGCGTAGCAGTAGACGCAATTGTGGCTGCATCCCGTGTAAGGATTAAACGTGAGTTTCGGTGGGCATGTGCATTGGCTGCTTTGCCACGGGTCAAAGCGAGTAATTAACGGCACAGCGGTTTCACGTTGATGATTTACGTGTGGCTCAAAATAAAACCATTCGCTTCACCATGCGGATTCACCATCAAGTTGAAAAGCAGCAGACGCCTTATCTGATGAAACAGGGAAAAGCGATGTTGCGTCTCGTAAGCTTAGCCGACAACGTGGAACTCGAAATCAAACTGAAAGACCTGCAACGGGCACAACTGACGGGAATTTGGCTGGAAGTAGTTGACCCGACAATAGAGGAGCTGCAGAAGGTCGCAGAGGTTTCCGAAATCCCGCTGGATTTCCTGCTATTGCCTGAAACTGGCAACGTCGTGAATTTGAGGTTGGAGTCCGATTTCGGCGTAATCAACTTCGTGATTGTCCGGGAGATTTTCGCGAAGAAAGAAGTCAAGCCGTTGGTCATTGCGTTTTCGAAGTATTTTCTGGTAACAGTGGCTAAGAGTGAGGATCAGAGGATTATTAATTTGGCTAAGGCAAGGCTGGACAAAGTTAGGGTTGATCAGCCTGCGGTTGCTGCGTTCTACATATTGGACGAGGTTGTCGCGGACCATTTCGTTCATTTAGAGCATATTGAAGACCTTGCTTCACGTTTGGAAGAGGAAGTGGTGGAGAAAACTGATCACACTCTTGTGAAGCGAATTCTCAGGGCGAAGTCGAGGTTGACGAGTTTTAACAAAATTTTATGGTACGAACGTGGCTTGGTTTTTAACCTGAAAAAGAGCGACGCTGAGTATCTTTCTGCGAAGGCGAAAAGCCTTTTCGATACAACTCATGAATATCTAACAAGGCAAATAGACATCGTTGAGACGTACAGAGAGATTCTTTCGGACTCGATTAACGCTTACTTGTCCACAGTGAGCAACAAGATCAACTTTTCAATCAGGGCGTTGACACTGGTGACGCTTTACTTAACGATTATCACGACGCTCACGTCTTTTCCGAACACGGTTGCCACGTTCTTCGGTATCTCGCAGTTCGGAAACACGAACCCATGGCTAATTTTTGCGATAATTGTACTGTCGGTGCTACTGCCTTCCCTTTGGCTATGGAGACGAAGATGGCTCAAAACCACGTTCGAGGCATTGGAAAGGCATGGTTCGTGACCATAAGCCGAGAACGGTTTACTGGGTGGACGACAAGCTTTACCAGAACATCACGAACAAATGCTCCAACAAGTGCATTTTCTGCTTCAGGAACTTCAAGCGTGGGGTTGGCGATTTCACGCTAAAGCTGAGCGGGGAACCGAGTTTTGAGCAGATAGCGTTGGAACTCGACGAAGCAATGAAGAGAAAAAGGTGGAAAGAGGTAGTTTTTTGCGGCTTCGGTGAACCCATGGAACGATTGGATTTGCTGCTCATGCTTGCTCGGTGTATTAAGTGGCGTTATGAAGATCCTGTTCCGATTAGAGTGAACACGAATGGACATGGTTACTTGCTTAATCCAAGGCGGGATGTGGTTGGGGAGTTGAAAGCTGCGGGCGTGGACAAAGTCAGCGTGAGCCTAAACGCAGGCGACGAAGAAACATACAACGAAATCTGCAAACCCACTATCGCTGGAGCATACGCTGCAGTTCTGAGATTCATCGAGAAAGCTAGGCATGTGCTGGATGTGGAGGTTACGGCGGTTACGACACCTGAAATTGACCTGCACAAGGTCGAAACCTTGGCGAAGCAGATGGGCGTGAAGTTCAGGCTAAGACAATGCATACCATGCTTCTGGTAAACAGTACTGAGAAAATAAGACTATTGCTCGGGAAAACTATAGCCCCATTATTTAAAGCGGTGACTGAAAAGAACGTGATTTCAAAGCTGGCAATAAATCAAAACCGTATGGATTTAACAGCTTAATCCAATCTTTTGCGCATTTCGTTTCCTCGGGTTCAAGGAGTGCGCGATTTTTGTTTATTGCCTTGCAGATTGAAGCTTAGATAACCCTGAATATGCCAATAATACCAATTAATGCCTCAAATTTTTCTCCTTATCAGAAAAAATTAGTTTATTGTGCTCTGGTTGTGTTTTGGAGTCCAACAGACCGCACAAAAAGTTTATTAAGTCTTAATACACATTGAGAATAAGGAACAAGAGTGGATGAGAATGCCCAGCCAATCAAGAACGAAAATCGAACTTCCCCTGCAATTGGTAGCAGAAAGCTCGAAGGCGGAAACCATAATCATCACAGTCGACGCCGCAAATCCAAACGAGCCCATTTCTAAAGGGAAAGAAGAAGCTGGCAAACCCCTCTACCTAAAAAGAGTCTAGCAGAAATCAAGAAAACTCGAACGCGTCTTCGAGATTACACGTTTTTATACTGGAATCCATACCCTCTTGCCCACAACCCAAATGAGTTAAAAGAAACATGCAATTCACCGAAGCCAAACTCAAACGAGTCTTCGTTCTGAGATTACACGACGGGGACCACCTTCCCGACGTGCTTGAACAGTTCGCCGCCGAAAACAAGGTTTCCAGCGCACTCTGCTTCTTCATAGGCGGCGCAAAAGACAACAGCCGCGTCGTCGTCGGACCAAGAAACGACAACGCGATACCCCCTGAGCCAATGGTCACTCTCCTGAAGGGAGTACACGAAACCTGCGGCGTCGGCACAATCTTCACGGACGAGGAAGGAAAACCGAAACTGCACATGCACACGAGCTTCGGAAGAAACGAGAAAACCGTCACCGGGTGCGTTCGCATGGGAGTTGACGTGTGGCGAATAGGCGAAGTGGTCCTGCTGGAGTTAACAGGTGGGAAGGCGTGCAGAGCTAAGAATAAGGAAACAGGCTTCGAATTCTTAGAAATCCAATAACTTTTGCTGTACCTTTTGAAACCCGTCGGTGTCTCGAAGTTCAATTAGTTTAATATATTCTATTCTAAGTGATTTCTTGTAAGGATGATAATGAGAAAACACAAATGGATACTAATCATCCTAATTTCCCTTATTCTAATTCAATCATACTACATGTCAATAGCCTCAGGTACCAGCGCCAGTTCTGGCACCGATTGGCCAATGTTCCGTCGTGACACAAGCCACAGCGGCTACACAATTGGCAGCAGTCCAACGAATTCCGTCAAACTCCTGTGGAAGTTCACAACAATGGAACCTGTTGCATCTTCTCCCGCAGTAGCCAACGGCGCCGTTTACGTAGGCAGCAAAGATACCGCGGTTTACTCTATCAACTCCTCCACGGGCGAGTTATTGTGGTTCTATCCAACTGGAGGTGAAGTGAGGTCGTCACCTGCTGTCGTAGAAGGCGTGGTCTATGTTGGTTCTGATGATGGTAATGTTTATGCCTTGAATGGTTCCAATGGCGTTCGACTTTGGAATTATACTACCGGCAACAAGGTCGAGTCCTCGCCTGCTGTAGCCGACAACATAGTCTACGTAGGCTCCCGTAATGGTAACCTTTATGCTTTCAATGCCTCCGGCGGCGCCAAACTCTGGAATTATTCAATCGGCCGCGAGGTTTATTCATCTCCTGCTGTCTCAAATGGCGTGGTGTACGTTGCCTCTGACGACTTTCACGTTTACGCTCTTAATTCTTCTACGGGAAAACAAATATGGCGCAGCCATACTGGAAGTGTTGTCTCCTCACCTAGCGTGCAAGATGGTTACGTATACATAGGCTCATACGACGGTTACGTTTCTGCTTTGAACGCTTCCACGGGTGCCAAGATTTGGGAATATCTAACGGACGGCTCAGTGACCTCTTCCCCAGCTGTCGCTTATGGATCCGTTTATGTAGGCTCCGACGACAACAACGTTTATAGTATAAATGCTTCGAATGGCGAGAAAATATGGCAGAGCCCAACAGGGTATTGGGTCCGGTCTTCACCTGTAGTTGCAGATGGCAACGTATATGTGGGCTCTGAAGACTACAACATTTATTCTCTTAACGCTTCTACAGGAGCGAAAAAATGGAGTTACGCAACTGGAAATTATGTAGACTCTTCTCCAGCTATTGTAAACGGCACCCTATACGTTGGTTCATCTGACCATCAGATCTACGCTTTTGCCCTAGGCGATTCAACTGTTGAAAATTTGCCTTCGCAATCTAACAACTCTTTACCGTGGACTACGATTGCGTTTGATGTGATTGCGAGTGCAATTGGGGCTGTGATTATTTTTGTCCTCGTGCTTTTTGTTCACTCGACATGGCGGGCTAAGCGAAACGCTGAAGCTAGGAATGTTTCTGGTCAAAATCTGTCTTGGTTTTCAAAACATGCGGATGCTCTTTGTGTTTTGGCAATTCTGGCTTTTTCAACAATATTGTACTTTAATTTAGGAAGGGGGCATCTTTTGGCTGCTGACGAGCAAACGTACTCTCAATGGGCGTTTCACATGTATAAAACTGGAGATTACCTGGACCCTTGGGCTTTTGGCGGATTAGCAATGTGGATAGCTAAGCCGCCGCTCATCATGTGGCTGATGTCTCTTGCCTACCAAGTTTTCGGCGTTAACAACTTTGCCGCAAGGTTTTGGAGTCCTGTATTCGGAGCCTTGTCCTTAGTTTTGGTTTTCTATTTGGGAAAGAAACTCTATAACTTGCAGGCAGGGTTTCTGTCAGCTATTGTTTTAGGCACGTTTACAACATTTTACGTGTTTGCAAGACATGCTATGACGGATGTTCCTTTCGTTTTCTTCATTTTGGGTAGCATTTACTTTTTTGTTTTGAGCGAAAAAACAGAAAAACCTCGCCTGTATGCAGTTTTGAGCGGCATATTCTTTGGTTTAGCGATAATGACAAAGCAAATTCAGGCCTTACTGATTCCGCTGATCCTCGTTTTTTACCTCGCCGCGACAAAGCGAAGCATAAGGTTCCTCTTCACAAAACGCTTCACTCTCTTTTGGGGAGTTGGGCTTCTGCTTATTTCTCCTTGGGTGATTTACATGAGCATCCGTTTTGGATTGGAGTTCTGGCGGGTTTTCTTCATATACTCCAACATTACAAGAGCAACCAGCCCCATTGAAGGCCACGCCGCGAGTTACTTATACTATTTTAGCGAATTCGCCAATAGCGAAAACCTACTGTGGGTAATATTGCTACCCTTCGGGACAGCGCTTTGCGCGTTCAAATCATTTTTCAAGCGTTCAAAAGCAGACATTTTAGTTCTTTTGTGGATGGCGATAGTACTTGTGGTATTCACTTTTGCTCAAACAAAACTTTACTGGTATATCCTGCCGGCTTTTCCAGCTTTCGCCCTTGCCATAGGCAATCTTCTATATGAATTATTGAAGAGAATACATCTTTCCGTGCGCTGGCTGTCGTCCAAAGCGCTAAGCGTTTTGGCAGTGCTAGATTCGTTTAGGAAGAGCAGAGACAGCACAAGCAGTCAAGTTTCAAAGTCCCAACGAAGAATTATTTAACGGTTCCAAGTTGTAAGCTTGGCGAAAGCCAACCAAGAAGGTCCTATAGTTTAGCTCATCACCGAAGAAGGGTTCATCCCCCGTGTAACCAAACTTTCCAGAATCCAATATCAATTGAGTGACATTCGAGTAAGTCATAGTCGTATTGAAGAAGGGAGTATTAGCTCCAAAATCGTAAAGAACAAGGTATCTAACATTCCGTTGTTCACAGAGGCTAACGAACTCTGTGATGTTAAAGTTGGGTGTGAAGGCGTCAACTGGCAAGTCAGGATACTGCCAAATCTGATCTGGCGACATATTTGCAGGTAAATAAAACCGCAGCATATCTTGGTTTAAAAGGTTGAATGCGCCAACAATAACTGCGGACTCGTTTTGGCTCATGTGACTAGCGATATAGTTTGCTGTTTCCTCCATGGGAATATGAATTTGGTCTCGAGCAGTCATCTGATACGCGTTGTAGCCACTGTAGATTATCGATGACGCCGCAAGCACCACAAAAAACGCAGCCGCTACTTTACTGAGGTACAACTTTCTTAAGCTCAATTGCTTAGCCCTCCCAAAGCTTGCAAGTCTACTGTAAACAAGTAGAATGAACCCAGCCGCCGACACTGCTAAAACAGGAAACAGCGGAGTCACATAGCGCCATTGCTTGTTAGGAACAAGGCTGAAGAAAACATAAACTACTAAGAACCATGCTAGCAAAAATTTGTCCTCTCTTTTCCGTCTATAAGCCATGACTCCAAGTCCAAGCAAACCCAAAATGTAAATGGGCAGCGAAATCGGGTGAACTGGGATGTCGTTGAAGGGCCAAGTCATTTCAACCAAGTAGAACACGGGGAGGGGAAAGCGCGTGCTGTATTGTGACCTGTCTTCGCCGCCCACTCCTACCGAGTAAAAGTACCCTCCAATCGCTGCAGGGTTAGACTGGGCAAGCACGAGAAACCACGGTGCCACAACTAATATAGCAATTATGGGCACTATGAGAAGCTTTTTGAGGTTAGGTCTGATTTTACCTCGGAAAAAAAATATGATACCTACCAACATCACTATGCCTGCCACAACAATTTGGTATTTAGCAAGCATACCAAAACCAAATGCTAAACCACTCAGAACTAACGCCTTGTCATTGCGTGACCTTATCCAGCTGAAAAAGAACAAAAGGGACAGAGAAAAGAAGAACACAAGCATGGTCTCTATCATGGTCATTCGTGAAACCCAGAAGAAACCCGGCATCGCCCCCAGTAGAACAGCAGCGATTAACCCAGTTTTGGGTCCATACATTCGGTTGGCGAATTCAAAAGTTATCCACACCGAGAGCAAGGAAAAAATTACAGCCACTGATCTTCCAACGGCAACGTTCACGCCGAAAGCTTGGTAGAAACCCACCGTCAACAAGTCGTAGAGTGGAGGATAATACCCGTAAACAGACAGGTAATTTTGAGTCTGCCCGCGGAAAAGAAGCAACCCGCCATACAAATGGGGGATTTCATCCCATTGAATCGACATATAACCTAAATTAATCAACAGGGCAAAGCAGTAAACTACCAGAAAAACGAGCAGAGCCCCTCGCCAAACGGTAAGCTTGCTCCTAAGCCACACCCGAAAACCTTCACGAGTAAGATTTCTAGATGACGGTGACGAATGCGAATCCTGAATGAATGATCCCCTTTTCCAAAGAGAAATAGATGGGACTGCTAAAAAAGGATTTATCAAACCCACCTCTCAAAGGCGGTTTCAGCTGAATATGCAAAACTAATTTATGATAAGGCAACGTTGATTCAAGGTTAAGGAAAGGTCAACATTGTCCAAAGCAAGGCCTAGAAAGGATGTTTCGATTCTGCTGCCAGCCTACAACGAGGCCTTGCATATTGAAGAATGCATCCGCCAAGTCGAACGTGCTATCCGCCCACTTTCGAACTCGTACGAGATAATTGTGTCAGAGGACGGAAGCACCGACGGAACAGACCGCATAGTAGCAGCCATGTCTAAACCTAATCCTAACCTTACTCTTTTGCATTCGCCCATGCGTTTGGGGAAGGGCAAAGCCATCAAAAACGCGCTCAAAAAAGCCAAAGGCGACATAATCGTGTTCATGGACGTAGACTTAGCTACGAGCCTGAAGTGTCTGCCTCGGATTCTGCGGCTTGTCAAAAAGACTGGCGGTATGGTCATCGGCTCCAGACACGTTGAAGGCTCCAAAGTGCAGAGGCGCGCCTCTCGAACACTTTTCAGTTTGTGTTACAACCTGTTTGTGAGAGTGCTTTTTCTCGACGGCGTACATGATCATCAGTGCGGGTTCAAAGCGATGAGCCGCAAAGCCTCCCAAGCTTTAAGCAGCACCAAGTCGGACGGGTTTTTCTTCGACACCGAAATGATCGTGCGCTGTAAGAAGCTTGGTTTTCCCTTGGCTGAAGTCGGCGTGGAATGGGCTGAAACCAAACGGAAGAGCCCGTCGAAAGTTAAGCTTTTCAGCGATGGGAGGCGGATAGGCTTGGACCTGCTTAAATTCAGGCTGAATATGTAGAATAAGGCAGCTTCGTCGATTCTATTCTTAAGGCAGCTCTAACGTGCCAGCTACTCTAAGCTTCCCGCCCTCAAGATGTGCAACCACTGCTCGGTCGCCAGGTCGGTAAACCAGTTCCTTCTCAAGGCTGAGCGTTAACACGGGTTTTCGCCAGTCTTCCGCATCAGCAACGGATTCCACTCGGGCGGGAATGAACTGCATCCAGTGCCCAAGATGCACCACCATCTCGCTCTTCATCGGTGCCTGCCAATACCTGACCAAGGCGGCTTGGGCTTTCACTGATTTGCCAGTCTTGATTGATTGGTCGTTTGTCAACACGGTTCCTCTCTCAAGGTCTTCCACTTCAACATTTTTCAAGGCGAGTCCCACTCTGTCTCCTTCACAGGCTTTGTCGAATTCATCGTCGTGTTTCTGCACCGACCGGACCTGCGCCGTCTTCGTCCCAGGAAGAACATTCAATGTGTCGTGTTTCGCGATAGCTCCATTTGCAACCACACCGAGGACGACGGCGCCCACGCCTTTAACGTTGAAAGAATGGTCAACCGGAACTGTTCCCGCAGTCTTCGTGCATTCTTGGCTTGTCGCCGAATTGTTTAGGGCTGCTTCGTTGAGCAGTTTTTCCTTCAGGAGTGCGGGGTTGTCTTCCAAAAACTCGAATTTCTCAAGCGCCGTGCCTTTTATTAGCGGTTCCACCTTTTCCCTCGTCACATAATTTCTCAAAACAAAGTAGCCGCCGTTTATTTGTGAGCAGCTGAGCATAACAAGGCATTCGCCGAATGTCGCGTTCAACTCGTCTACGACGACAATCGCCTTCTTTGCAAGGGATGTGGCGTAGAACAGGGGTGCCAACCTCTCGGGGTAACGCGTGGGCTCGATGAACGTTACGGTGTCGTCGCCTTTCTTCAGGTTGAACAAAGTGATGTCTGTTGATGTGCCTTTCTTGCCTAAGCTGGCTGCGTAGTCTTGCGCGCCTAGAACGGCCACTGTCAAGTTTCCCATGGGTGTGCCTCGTGAATTACCGCAGGATAACGCGCCAGACAAATAAGGCTTATGTCCACTGTTTCTAAAACAAGACATACCAAACAATCGTGCAACTACTAATTGCGGGTGTAAGCGGAAAGAAACGATATCATAATCTAAATGTTAATTCGCACTTAATCTTCCTCTGAAAGAATCACGGGAACAAAAGCTGACAACACCAGAAACATCAGCACTGCGCCGAATATGAAGAGGGGAATCCTGAAAGCAGCCTCAGAATGTAGAACTGCAGTCGTGGGAAGACCTCCTAAGTAGGCGGCTAGAAAAATGCCCACGAAGACGGCGCCTACGCCTTGGGTTAGGAACAGAAACCTGGTTACTTTCTTGTCGCTCAATCTCAACTGGGGTCGCTTCTTAGGGAGTTATCGAGTTCTAATAAAGCGTAAATCTGTATTTAAGACTAACCTCTTTTTCCAGTGGCTGATTCGCTCTTTAAACCGCAATTATAATATACGTGAAAGGCACGAATCGTTTTCTAATAAGACGCCGGTCAAGCTTATGACAAAGCAAAAATTCTATTCGCCGCTAAAAATCGGTTTACTCATCGTAGCCGTTGCGTATTTCCTATTCACTTTCCATGGAATGTTCACCTTGTCATGGATTGGCGAATGGGAGTCCCTCGGAGGTGGCGGAAGTTTATTCTCAACCATTATTTTTGTGGAAGACATTTCCGCATCCATCGGGCTTGTTTTCAGGTTAATTGCCAGCACCGCCGCCTTTGCTGGAATAATTTTATACTTCGTGAAAAAATGTCTTTCGGCGCAAACGACAATGAAGGTTTTGAGGGTGGTTTTGGTTGGCGAGGCGATTTATTGGCTGGGTCTCCTAGTATCGGGCGTTCTGCCCTTGGTTTACCTGAGAGGTTTCGGTGACGGCTCAATACTCACGGTTTTGACTTCTCTTTTGACAAGTGAAATTCCTCTGTTGGTGGAATCCATAGCCATCCCCGTTGCCTTGTTCAAACTAGCCTACGAATTGAACCCAAACAAAACAGCCAAGGGAGCAATAAAGTGGGGGCTGATTGCGGGCACAGTTTACGTTTTAGTGTTTTGGCTTGTCAACACAGGTCTGTGGATTGCAACAATACAGACAAAAGGAATGGAATACCTAACGACTCACCCAGAAAACCTGTTCAGTTTTGCCATAACAACAATCGGCATGCTTGCACTAACAGTTTACACAGCGTACTTCGCGAAAAAATCCATAGGAACGGAAACTCTGGAAAAACTGAACCTAACAACCGTCGGCGCCATCATCATTGCTTTGGGCTTGTTCTTCCTTTGGAACTACATGACGTGGATTTTCTTCGGAAGAAATGAAATCTGGAGCACCTGGTACGCATGGTTCCTGGGGCACAACATGGACTTGTGGCTGCTGTCGATTCCACTGGTGGGCTTGCCGCTACTCTTCGCAAGAAAGGCTTCTGACTAAAAAAGCAACAACCTTGCTCTCGGCTGCTAGTCTTCCAGATTTTCCAAAACTTCGAGAACCTTGACCAGTTCTGCCACTAAGGCGCGGTCAAACTTTTGTTCTTCTTCTATATCCACTGGTTGACTAAAGCATTCCATAAACGAGTTCAATCGTATGCCGGTTGCTATAACGGTTTTTATGGGTTGAACTTCGAACTTCGAAGTGAATGACCTGTTCTCTGTGAGCCTTTTGACATATTGATTTAATTTTTTGGGTATAGAATCAATAGAAATTACAATATTTAATTAAACGACTTTCAAAATGCACAAAGATGTTTTTCGTGATTCTACACCGGATAGTTTTTTATCAGTTCCTGCTTCTGCCTGAGCTGTTCTATCAGGACCTCGCGCACCATGTCGCAAGCCTGGCTTATCTTGGGATTTGACACGCTATAGTAAATGTTTGTGCCTAGTTTTCTAGTTTTGACAATCTGCCTTTGTCTCATCAAAGCCAAATGCTGAGAAACATTCGACTGACTCACACCGATTAACTCTGAAAGTTCGTTGACCTTTTTTTCTCCATCTTTCAAGAAATGAAGAATGGCCAACCTCAAAGGGTTTGCCATGGTCTTAGAAAGGTCAGCCTGAAACTCAAAAACGTTCATGTCAATCTTCGCTTTATACATCGGAATGCCCTATTCGAATATTCTAATATTGCAATAATAAGTTCTTAAGTCCTATCCCACAAAAAGCCTAAACCGCAAAAAATGATAAACAAGAGTTTATTACACTGGTCTGTCAGAAACAATAGCTTTCAACGTAGAAGTGGCGGAGCCTTTCCCAACTATGCCTGTTGCGGCTGCTTCCGTGGCCACGGTTGCTGTTGCAGGTGTCGGTTTGCTGGTTTATTTCAGGAAGCGGAATCGTCAATAAGTTCTATAGGTTCGAAGGCGAAGATGGTTATTAACGGGAAGCCTAAAAATAGGCTAAGTAATAATCTTGCTATTATTTTAGCTAGAATTTTTAGGAAATAGGTTGGAAGAGAAGGTAAGCATTAAGGGGAAAGTTTAAAATGTTCTCCTAATAGTAAATGTTCAATTACAACGAAAAAGTTAACCATGTATAGGGGATGTCTGACTGAACAAAAATCCATTAGCCTTTGCAGCATTAATTTTTTTGTGTGCTTTGTTCACTTTCATGACGTTTTCCTCTGTTTTGGCTCAACAAGCCAGTACGACTATACAAGTTGTCAATCCAGAATCTGGAGCGATTGGCTCGCAAGTTAATATTCAAGGCACCATAGACACCAACGGCTCTTATTTGATCTATTTCGGAGAAATACTCGTTGTCAATGGTACCTCAGACGGGTATTCTGTTAATGGCACTTTCACAATACCTAATCTTCCAGCAGGAAATTACAATATAACCCTACAGAATGCAACTTCAAATCAAGGCGACATCGCGAGCTTTATGATAACTGTGCCTGTGGGTTCTTTTGCAGTGCCTTGGTCAACATTATCGATAATGGCTATTTCCTTTTCATTAGCCATTATTAACAGTGGACTTAACCGGATTCTGATCAGCCGCTTCGTGGGCTGGGAGGACTACAAAACTATACAGAAAGAAACGAAAGAGTGGAGGTCTCAGCAGATGGCAGCGGCGCGTGCTAATGACAAGAAACAGCTTGAAAAATTGAAGAAGAAAGAATCCCAAATGATGAACATGCAGAAAAAAATGATGAAACCACAAATGATGCTACTTGGCTTCACCCTTGTTTACTTCTTGATATGGCCTGTTCTTACAGGATTCTTCCCAGGAAACGTAGTGTACATACCAGGGTTCGGACCACAACCATTCTTCATATGGTACTTACTGTGCTCACTTTTCTTCGGAACATTAGTCCAACGCATAATTGGCATAATGCCCCTGGAGTAAGCCCCATATTCCGCGATGAGGCGTCAAGATGAGCGGAAAAGAAAAAACAAAAAGCGCTAACGAGAAAAGCCTAGTTCTCTGCGTCTCTGGAATGGCTGGGACTGGGAAGAGCACGTTAGCCAAGAAACTCGCCCACAAATACGGTTTGAAGTATTACTCTGGCGGAGATGCTTTAAAGGCATTAGCCGCGGAAGAAGGCTACGACACGTCTGGTCGCGGCTTTTGGGAAAGCCTCGAAGGCTTAAGATTCTTGGAAAGAAGAGAAAAAGACTCCAAATTCGACGAAGCAGTCGACGAGAAACTTTTGGAATACGCGAAAATCGGAAATGTTCTCTTGGACAGTTGGACGATGCCATGGCTTTTCAAGTCTGGTTTCAAAATATGGTTGTTGGCTTCGATGGAAAAGAGGGCTGAAAGGGTGGCTAAGAGGGACAAGTTCACTGTTGAAGAAGCGTTACAGATGCTGAAGGAAAAAGAGGCAAAAACCAAAGCCATCTACAAGCAACTCTACGGTTTCAATTTGGGCGAAGATTTCAAACCATTTGACCTGGTCTTAGACACGGACAACTTGACCGCGGAAGAAGTCTTCCAAGTCCTCTGCAACGTAATCGAAAACGTTATCCTTCGTAAGAAAAGCTCGTAAACCCCTGTTCATTCCGCTTAGATGTTCGCAAGTTTTAAACGCCAGCGCTTACGTAATACTCAATTCTTTCGAATCGCGAATTGCTGAGGCGGAAAGGAAAATGCACCGGCTGGAAGTTGAATTCAATCGAGTACTCTCGCTTTTCTTCCTTGAAATAATCGCCTTGTGTTCAGTTGCTTCCCTGCTCAAAATAAATGTTGAATCAGCGGTTGTTCTCTTCATCTTTGATTTCCTTTTTGTATCGCTTGCATTTCAGCTAACAAAAGCGCTATCTGTGAAACTGGGTTTGCTGGCGTTAGGCAACGTCGTCGGTTTATTCTGCAATTTTGTCTTCTACTCACTCAACGTCGTTGGTGTCGAGTACTTTGGTGAGGTTTTTGGTGTTTTCTACACTATATCCTATCCTCTTTTAAACATGATGTGGATGGTCACATTCTGGTCTCTTAGCTTGGCTATCCTCCCGAAAACGCAAAACATGAAAACGAAGGTGAAAAGTTGATGCTCGAAGTTTTGGAAGCTTTGTTTTTGATCTTGACCGCGGTGATGATAATATACATTATCAGGCATTATATTTTCACTTTTGCCGTTTTGAGAAGAACAAAAAGCAAAACTACTCTCGACTCTGCTCCTAGCCCGAAGCTTGAGCATTCATCCATAGTTACCGTATTGATTCCCGCGCGAGATGAAGAAAAAGTAATCGGGCGTTTGCTTCAACGAATGACTGAGTTGACCTATCCGAAGGAGAAAATGCAAGTCATAGTCATAAACGATGCTTCTTCAGACGAAACAGGCAATATCGCAGAAGAGTACTCCAGACGATACAGTTTCATTGAAGTGCTTCACCGAGACAAGATTATTGGCGGGAAGGGCAAATCGGCGGCGATGAACAGCGGTTTCCAACATTCCAGAGGCGAAATCATAATCTGCTTTGACGCTGACTATTATCCGCAGAAGGACATCTTGGAAAAACTCGTCCGCGAATTTGCAGACAGACAGGTTGGAGCCGTTCAAGGCAGAGTAGTCGTGTTGAATGAACCTGAGAACATTGTGACGCGTTTGGTCGCGTTGGAAAGAATCGGCGGGTACCGTGTCGACCAAGAAGCACGCGGCAATCTCGGACTCATAGCGCAGTTCGGAGGCACGGTTGGCGGGTTCCGACGCGACGTTCTAGAGAGTTTGGGAGGTTGGGACGAATCCATTCTGGCGGAGGATACTGACTTGACGTTTAGGGTTTATCTGGCTGGTTACAAGTTGCGTTACGTCGGTGATGCTGAATGTTACGAAGAGGCGGTGGATAATTTGAAAGCGTATTGGACGCAGAGATATCGATGGGCACTCGGTCATATGGATTGCTGTTATAGGCATTCGGTGAATGTTTTCCTGAGTAAGAACCTGCGGACAAAAGAGAAGCTGGATGGACTGCTTTTGTTGAACGTGTACTTCATGCCGCTCATTGCATTGCTTGCTTTCGTCGTCGGTGTCTTTCTGATCTTTTTCGGATCTTCTTTTATAGTTGGTGTACTCTGGTTCTCTGTGCCAGTTTCTTTTTACAGTTTCGTAGGGAATTTTGCGCCGTTTTTTGAAGTAAGCATAGGGGCGCACTTGGATGGCAGGACAAGGACACAGTGGCTTGTTCCTCTCTTGATTTTCACTTTTCTTTTCAACGTGCCGATCTGCATGAAGGCTTTTTTGAACTTGCTCGCGTCTAAAATCCTTCGAAGGGATCACAACGTTTGGGTTAAGACTCGGCATTTGGGTAATGGAAATCGTTATATTGGGAACTAATTCATATTGCTCAAAAGATTGTGATGATTCCGAATCTAACTCAGACTATTCTCATTCTGGTTCTCGGAACACCTTTACTCATCCTCATCGTGTTTCTGCCTGCTCTAATCGAGTTGAGAAAACCAAAAGACTGTGGCCCTAGGATGATATTGGGCAAAATGCCCGAATTTTACGTCCAACCGCGCGTAGTCGCGATTGCCAATATTGAAGAAGAAATAAAATTCGATTATTCGCTTCTTCCGCGTCTACTGAAGGTTATTGAAGTCTTACCGAGTTTAGAGATTTAGCACCATCCTTTAGGAGAAACTTGGAATTTTTCCACTGGTCCCTCGCCAAGGAAAGATTTCCGTAGGGGCTTCCATGAAGCGAATAGAAAATGTAGCATAAGTAAGTGCATTGTGTGCATTCACGGTAAGTTTTCCGCAGTGATTTGAATTCTTGGCTATTCCATATTTTCGGAAGGTCGAAAACTGAAGCGGCAAAATTGTGGATGTGGCAGCCTGCGATTCTGCCCTTGTGATCTATAACGAAAAAGTTTTGAAGCGCATGGCAGTTCCAAGTTCTCCGGTCCTCTCGGTAGAGGTTTCGGAGGGCTTTCAACAGTTTGGTCGTCATGAGGATTTTATTGTTTTTCTTTTTCATCTCGATCAGAGAATCGCAGAGTTTAACCATTGCTTCCTTGTCGGTTATGACGAACTCGTCGTTCGCTTTGCCTATCCTGAAAAGCTGATTTGCGTCGGCTGACATGTCGTACGAGTAAAGGCAGTACCAGAGAGGAATTCCCTTTTGAGAAAAATAATTCGTTATTTCCAAGATCTCGTTGAGGTTCATCTGAGAGATGGTCGGTGTTACGCAGACGTTTACTCCTTCGTTGTGCAGAGTCTCCACGGCGTCCATGGCTTTTCTCCAGGCGCCCTTGACCCCTTTTATGTAATCGTTCTTAGCCTCGTCTAAGCTGTCTATGGAAATCGCCACGAAATCTACGTTGCGCAGAACCTCGATTTGTTTTGCCGCCATGCTGCCGTTGTCGTACACGGTTGTCACGAAACTGCGCGCGGCGTACTTGATGATTTCTTCAGCGTCGTCTCGCAGGAGTGGGTCTCCGCCGGAAAACACGATTTCCACGATGCCGAGGTTCTTGATGATGTCAAGTCCGCGTTTGATTTCTTCGGCTGACAGCTCGTTTTGTTCTTGTTCCTGCCATATGTTGCAGCCTCTGCAACGGTAGTTGCATTTTCTAGTAATCATCCATTGCACGTGGTGAGGCTTGCCTGGAACAAGCGAACGAACTGCTACTTTTGCAGCTTTCCTAAGACCTGCCGTCAAATGTTTTTCACTAGCCGCTTCATTGATATGGAAGTATTAGATAAGACCTATAAAAACCATACAGCATTGTATCAATAGGGGAGCAGGGCGAACAGAGTTTGCAGTTTGAGAAGGACTACTTCAATCACCTGAAATATTCGCAGCATGAAAGATTGATTTCGCGTCACGTATCTGAATCTCTGAAATGGGCGTCAAAAGTTCTAAATATAGATTTGTTGGATGGAACAAAGAAAAGCGCTTTGGATGTTGGTTGCGCTTTTGGCTATGGAGTCAACCTTCTACGCTCTCTGGGTTATGATGCTTGGGGCATAGACGTTTCATCGTACGGTTTGGTACAGGGAAAAGAAGGGCTTAACGAGAACAAATTTGTGGTTTGCGACTCTCAGGAACATCTTCCATTCAAGAAGAAATTTGATCTGATAACTTGTTTCGAAGTATTGGAACACCTGAAGAACCCTTCGAGAGCCCTCCAGAATATGTACGATTCAAGCGATGCCATAATTCTTTGCACAACGCCAAATAAGACTTTTGAAAAAATCATTAAGAAGGTACTAAAAGGCTTTGATAAGACGCACATAAACGTGAAGACGCCTTCAGAATGGAAAGAACTGATTCACAGAACCTTAAAATGTAGGTTTGTTGAAATCCAATGTTTCGTGGATTCGAGTTTTCAGATCGCCAACGCATCGTTTTATAAATCAGTGAAACTACCTTTTGGAATGGAAACACGAATAATAATAGGAAAATAGGTGCAAGGCAATGAGAATAGATCGAGTCGATGTCGTTGTGCTCACGAAAAACAGTGAGCGGATATTGGAGAAATGCTTGGACTCGGTTTTTAAGACTGTGCCTGTAAACCGTCTTATTATAGTTGACGGATGTTCAACTGATAATACTCTAGAAATCGTCGGTAAATTCCGAGAAAAACACGGAAATGTAATTGTAATTAACGATAACGGCACACGCGGCAGCGCAAGATTAAGAGGAATTAGACTAGTTGAAACGAGATGGTTCTTGTTTGTTGACAGCGACGTCACCCTCTGTGATGATTGGTTTAACAAGGCAACTAATTATGTGAACAAGGATGTGGGTGCTGTCTGGGGGATAGAGATTTGGGATGGAATTCAGGATTCGGTTATTCTGAAGCCTTTTTTGAAGATAACGAGACGGATTTTTGAGATGAGAGGTGGCACACATGATTTGCTTGTTCGTCAAGAAGCGGTTAAAGACATAGAGATTCCTGGAAATCTGCATGTATTTGAGGATGCCTTCATTAAAGCATGGATCGATAAGAAAGGCTACAAGCTAATTGCTACCTACGACCCGTATTGCATTCATTTCAGACCGCCTGTTGTTTGGACATTCAAAGGTAGCTTAGACATCATCCTTGATGCTCTGAGATTTGGGTCACTTGCAAAGATGCCGAAGTTGTTTATAGCTTATGGGTTTTATACTGCATACGTTATATACCGAAACCTTTTTCAAAAAACTAACTTTAAACACTAATTTGCCATAACGCAATTGGAAGAAATAAGCTTTGAAAATTTCAGTAGTAATAAGAACGAAAGACAAAGAAAAGTACTTTGACTCTTTAATGGAAAACTTAGCCCTGCAGACAGTTCAGGTATCTGAGATAATTGTAGCGGATAACTTTTCTACTAAGCAACAACTGCAAAGTCTAAAAAGAGACCTTGAGGAAATTAAGAGAAAACACTTCAAGAACCAAAGAATCAAGTTGATTTCTTATTCTAACGGCGAGTTTTCCCATGCATATTCAACTAATCTAGCAGTAAACATGGCTGAAAACGAGCTGGTGTGTATTACAAACGCTCATTCACTGCCAACATCACCCTATTGGCTGCAAGTAGGACTGAAGCATTTTGAAGACCCAAAAGTGGCGGGAGTCAGTGGGTTTTTCCTCCCCCATAAAGAAGCGGCTGTTTTCGGAAGATGCGATTCTACACTGTATTATTTATCTCAGAAATTAAGCGCGCACCCAGTTTGGTGTTCTACCATTAACTGCATAATCAGGAAATCGTTATGGGCGAAGTATCCCTTCGATGAAAATCTGCCGAAAATCATCCCCGAAACCAGCGAGTATGGGTCGGAAGATTATGATTGGAGCAGGGAAATGGCGGCTAGAGGCTTCAGGATAGTGATAGAGCCATTTTTCAGTGTTTTCCACTCTCATCATGAAAAGTTAAATGAAATGTCGCGTAACGTGAGAAACTATTTTGTTTATAGAAAGCTCCAACAGAAGATAAATTCGTTTTCAAGACCCAGAAGTTCTTCGACGAGCGTTTTCCAGACAAAAGACTTCGCGTCGAGAACAATAGATATTTTCGCTTAGCGATTAGACAAGACCAGAGTTGCTTTCGTCAGCGTTTTTCTAAAGCCAACCACAAATGGTCCGTCATAGGTCTCAGCAAATCCTGAACGCTATTGTCGCTCTTCACTGATAATCGTCTGTTAACGTTGCCACCGAATTCACCTATTACCGCGGCGTAAATATGCTCCTTCCCCAAAGTGGCAATTATTTCGCTTGCCTTCTCAGGTTCCGCTGAAATCAGAAGCGCCCCTGAACTAATAAGTTGCAGCGGGTCGATTTCGAAGTATCGGCAGATTTTGGCTGTTTCAGGTTCAACCACGATTTTCTCCCCGAAAATTTTGACTCCAAGTTGCGACGCGTCTGCCATCTCGTGGATTCCGCCTGCAACTCCGCCTTCGGTTGGGTCGTGCATAGCGTGGACTCCGCCTGTCCTATAAGCTGTTAGGGCGTCTTTCACTACGCTTATTTGTTTGTAGAAGTTCTTAGCGTCAGCCAGCATAGACACGCCCAGGATTTGCGCTAATTGCTGTTCTCTGTCAGATGCTAAGATAGCGGTTCCTTCTATCCCAGCGCTCTTGGTCAAGATTAGTTTATCGCCAGCTTTCGCTCCAGCTGCCGTCACGTAATTGCCTTTATCAGTCAAGCCCATCACGCAGCCCACGACAATCGGGTTCTGTAGACCAGGCGTGGATTCGCAGTGCCCGCCCACGATGGCGATTCCTAATTCTTTGGCAGCCGCATCCATTTGCGTACAGATGACTTCAACAGTTTTTTTGTCACTATTCTCTGGAAGCATTATGCAGGAAAACAGGAACGACGGTTCCACGCCGAACGTTGCGATGTCGTTGGCGTTCACGTTTACAGCTGACCAACCGATTCGCTCGACTGCACCTGTAATGGGGTCCATTGAAACGATTAGAGACTTGTTTCCAACGTCCAAGACCGCGCCGTCTATTCCCGCTGTTGGTCCCACGACTACCTCTTTGCGTTTAGCGCCCAGGTTCTTGAAAACGATTTCTTTTAGGATGTCGATTGGGATTTTCCCTGGCGGCAGTCTCATAGTCATTCAAAGAAGACCTTTGTGTTTCTAGCTTTTAAGCTGTGGGAAAACCCGCTCAACAGCGTACATGATTGGCACGGCTACGACCAAGCCGATTATCATCTGGACTACGTTGAACGGCACTTCCGCTAGCGCTATAGGCCATGTGTAACCGAGCACTAGCTGCTCGTAAATGAAGTATCCTGCAACCATTTCTAACCCCCCAACCGCAACGGCTAGTGCAGCACTTATGCTTGGACTTGGAATGTATTTCCGCAGGTAACGGTTGAGGAATCCCACAATTGCTCCCTCTGAACCCTTAATAACCAATGTTGCGGGAGCAAATTGACCATAGCCGAGCAGGATATCCGCAATTGCTACGCTGCCTCCTGTGAAAGCGCCGACGTAAGGTCCAAAGACTAGTGCTGCTGTGTAGATTATGGCTTCGCCTAGGTTAAAGTAGCCGCTTGTAGCAGGAATAGGTATCACCAATATTATTGTTACTGCAGTTGCGAGTGCTCCGAATATGGCGGCTAGTGCCAGTTTGAGCGGTTTGGTAATGACGTATTTCTCGCTACCCGTAGTTTATCACCGTGTTATATTATTCGCTATATCTTGAGAACTCTCTTTTATATTCCCTTCTGCACGTTTTTGTACCCTTAGCTCATATCGTTCACTTTACGTCTCTTTCTTTGAGACTGCGGCTCTTATTATATAAATGTGAAAATTCTCAACTTAACTCGTAGAATGATAGAGGCAGTAACTACCTCGATTATGGAAAGAAGAAACTTCGGTAATTAAAAATAAGAGGAATAACGGTTACGCCAAGCTAGTCCGCTATTTTTTCGGGCTTTCGCTCGAGGCTTGCTTTTTCGGTCTCAATGACCGCACGGTTGCGCCTGCGCGCCACATTTCAGAGTTACCCATCTCTTTCAATTCGTCTGCGAGTTTCTGTCTGTAGTCCGCTTCGCTGCTTCGCTCCAGAACAATTCGCGTCTCTTCACCCGTAGCCACAAGCTCGTAAAGCGAGTCGAACAATGGTTTGGCGCCGTCGCGGAAACGTGTTCGCCACCTTAGCGCGCCTATGCGGGCGGTTTCGCTGCAGTTGCAGTACATCCAGTCCATTCCGTTCTCGTCAACAAGCCGAATCAAACTCTGCGTAAGTTCCTCCACGGTTTCGTTAAAGGCTTCACTTGGGCTGTGTCCATGTTCGCGTAGCGTGTTGTATTGTGCCTCCATTATCCCCGCTAAGGCGCCCATTAGAACGCCGCGTTCGCCAGTCAGGTCACTGTAAACTTCCTTCTCAAACGTGGTTGGAAACAGGTAGCCCGAGCCGATGGCGATGCCCATGGCTTTCACGCGTTCTTCCGCTCTGCCTGTGAAGTCTTGGTGAATAGCGAAGCTGCTGTTTATGCCGCTTCCATCCACGAAGTTCCTCCTGACAGAGGTTCCTGAGCCTTTCGGCGCCACCAGAATCACGTCAACGTTCTTCGGAGGAACCACATTAGTCATGTTGCCGTAAACGATAGAGAACCCGTGAGAGAAGTAGAGGGCGTCGCCTTCCTTCAATGTTTTCTTAACTGCAGGCCATGCTTCGCGTTGTCCCGAGTCGGTGAGCAGGAACTGTTTTATTGTTCCCCGTTTTGCGGCTTCTTCCATGGAGAACAGGGTTTTGCCTGGAACCCA
>DATEAU010000171.1:0-4136 GCA_035288165.1 Bathyarchaeia archaeon | reverse complement strand
GTGGTGGGGCCGCTGGGATTTGAACCCAGGATCGCATGCGCCCCAGGCATGTATCCTAGTCCAAGCTAGACGACGACCCCTATAGACAGAACAGGATGCTGGGGCTACTGTGGAGATGAATCTGCCTTGAGGTTTATTTCCTTTTCCTGAGAACCCACAGCGAACTTGCACGGTTTTGACGACGCGGTCGGTTCTGTGGTTAGCCTTTATGAAAGGAAGGGGGAGTCTGTCCGAGATGCCAGGTTCAGCTGTTGGTGGGTTAATTCAGATGGTTGATTCATAATTGTTTTAACGTTTGCAGGTGAACATAGCGTGTTCGGATCAAGTGGAAATGGTAGTTGTTGGTGTTTGAATGGAATTTGCTGTTGAGTCTTCGAAAGTAGTGTGTTCTGGTATTTGTGAGAAGAATAGGATTAGGGTTTTGCATGTTGATGATGACGCGGGGTTTTTGGCTGTCGCTAAACAGTGTTTAGAAGAGACTGGTTATTTCGAAGTAGATACGGCAGGGTCGGCTGAAGAAGCGCTTTATAAGTTGAAGATGTTGGATTTTGAGGCGGTTGTGGCTGATTATCAGATGCCTGGCATGAACGGTTTGGAGCTTCTGAGAGAGCTTAGGCGTGAAGGGAATGATGTTCCTTTCGTTTTGTTTACATGCAAGACCAAAGAGGAGATCGCTATCGAAGCGTTGAATTCTGGTGTAGAACGATATTTCGAGAAACAGGGACACGCGGAAACCACATATGAAGAGTTGAAGCATAGCATCTGTGGAGCTGTTAAGAATCGCAGAGCCGAGCAAGCACTTGAGACGAGTGAAGAGAAATACCGTTCTTTGTTCATGAACATGTTAAACGGTTTTGCCTACTGTCAAATGATTTGGGACAAGAACGGTGAACCCGAAAACTTTGTCTACCTAGAAGTAAACGATGCGTTTGAGAAACTGACTGGCTTAAAAAAGGTTGATATTCTTGGAAAAAAGGTCACCGATGCAATTCCGGGTATTAAAGAAGCGCATCCGGAGCTTTTTGAAGTCTATGGCAGAGTTGCTTTGACTGGAAAAAATGAGTGGTTCGAGGTTTATTTTAAGCCTTTAGACATCTGGCTTTCTATTTCCGTATATTCTCCCAAAATGAACTATTTCGCAGCTGTGTTCGATAACATCACGGAACGCAAGAAAGCGGAGAAAACAGTAAGCGAGTCAGAGGAGAAATACAGGCGACTTTTTGAAGAAGCCAACGACGCCATTTTTATTGCCGATGCAGAAACGGGAATCATTATTGATTGTAACCGCTCTGCATCCGAGCTAATCGGCAGGGAAAAATTAGAACTGATCGGCATGCACCAAAGCTGCCTTTATCCCCAAGAAGATAGCCAGGGTGAATTTAGCAGAACTTTCGAGGAGCATCGCACAGGCAGAGAAGGAGCTATAGTTGAGGATCAAATTATCACAAAAACTGGGGAAATCAAGGATGTTGCGATAAAAGGCAACACATTTGAGGTTAATGGCAAGAAAATGCTTAGGGGAGTATTCAGAGACGTAACCGAACGCAATAAGGACATAAAGAGAGTCCGCTTTCAAGCGGACTTGCTGAACGCAGTGGGGCAAGCTGTGATAGCGGCAGACACCAAAGGCCTGATCATATATTGGAACAAAGCTGCAGAACGAGTTTATGGGTGGTCAGAAAGCGAAATGCTCGGAGCTAACATAACGGATACGTTGTTGAGGGAGGAAGCAAAAGAGAACAGGCAAGAAGTTCTCCGTCACTTAAGCTCGGGGAAATCTTGGACGGGAGAAGCCACTTTGCTGAACAAGGAAGGCTCCCTTTTGCCGGTTATAATAACGACTTCGCCAATCCTGGATGACAGAGGAGACCTCGTGGGGATTCTGGGAGTTTCAACCGATATCTCTGAGCAGAAATGGATGCAAGAGGTTTTTAATGAAGCCATCGCCAAAGTGGCTGATCTCAACGAGAAGTTGCGAGTTGTCGAAAGCCTCACTAGACATGATATCCGGAACAAGTTGGCTGCGTTAAACGGTGGGATCTTTCTGCTCAAAAAGCGGTCAGCGTACAACGAAGATGCCATGTCTCATTTGAATACACTGGAGTTGTTATCTCAGCAGATTCTGAGGTTGCTGGAGTTTGAGAGAATCTACGTCCAAGTTGGCGCTGAGGACCTTACCTCCGTAAGTGTGGAGCAGAGTATTGCAGAGGCAGCGTCACTTTTCTCAGACTTGAAGGGTGCAGAACTTTTCAATGACTGTCGCGGATTATTTGTGCTCGCTGATTCTCTGTTGAGGCAGCTATTCTATAACCTCATTGACAACTCGTTGAGATACGGCGAGAAAGTCACTAATATAAGGGTAAAGTTCGAGGAGCAAGAAAACTGTCTAAAGCTGATTTACGAGGATAACGGAGTCGGCTTACCCGATGAGATCAGAGGCAACCTGTTCAGGGAAGGCTTTGGCAAAAACACGGGTTACGGACTTTACTTGATAAAGAGGATATGCGAAGCCTACGGATGGACCATTCACGAAACGGGCAAACAAGGCGAAGGCGCACAGTTCACCATGACGATTCCGAAGACATGCAAAGGCGGAAATGAAAGCTACACGCTCGATTAAGGATTGTTATACTTTATGGAAAACCAAGAACTCTGAACAATGAAACGCTGATTGAAACGGAAGTTCAACTAAATAACATCGATTGGACAGTAAATGCGTTAAGAACTAGTATCTGGTGCGAGAGTCTACGTAACCTCGAACACAAGGTTTTCTACGCAAACATCATTTGTAAACACTCTAACGATGTAAGAACCTGGCTGAAATTTTCTCAAGTTAATTGCTTCCAAGCCCACTGCTACGTTCTTTTCCGCCTCAACGCCCGTGTACAACCCCCTGTTCCCGGTATCATCAACATACACCAACAGAGTTACTGCATTCGTGGAGTTCGCAAGCACGATCACATTATCGTTAGATGAAAAAGTATTAGTGATATCCTCAAACCCGATCCAACCATCCGTAACCAAACCCATCTCGGAGAAATACTGGGCAAAAACAGTTTCGTTCTTAGTGAGACCAGAAGGGGGATTCCTAGCCGTGCCAGCTCCTGTTCTCCAATCTTGCTCAGCAGGCTTCGGAAGGAAAGAATCTCGCAGAGCAAAAATCAAAACGCCCGCAACAGCTGCGATTACAATAATAATCAAAATCAGATTTTTGGCTTTCATGGTAATCGAGACTTTAATCTCATGTTTAGTTAATATAAGATTTGCGCTAATCTAGCAGTGAAGGCCCAACTGGCGAAGCAGTCTAAAAAAATTTTGTTAGTTGGGTTAAAAATTAATTAGCAAGTTGATTGTTATCTTGTTTGCGGTGTTTGTCTTGGTCACGAAAGCGGTTATTATCATGGGTTCGGAGAGGGATTTGGAGTTCTGCCGTGAGATAGCAAAGTACCTGAAAATCTTGGGAGTTGATTACGAGTTTCGTGTGGGTTCAGCTCACAAAACTCCAGAGAAAGTCCTCGCTATCCTGAAGGAATTCGAAAAAGAAAAAATCGTTTACGTGACCGTTGCAGGACGCTCCAACGCCCTGAGCGCATTCGTAGACGCAAATACTCCGAAGCCAGTCATAGCGTGTCCGCCTTACTCCGAGAAATTCGGTGGCGCAGACATTTATTCGTCGCTGAGGGTGCCGAGCGGCATAGGCTCGCTCGTGACTATTGAGCCTGAAGGTGCCGCAATCGCCGTGGCAAAAATGTTCGCAGTCGAAAGCACAGATCTGCTGAAACGTGTGAAGGAATACCAACTTGAAAAGAAAAGAGAGTTAGAAAAAGCTGACGAGACGGTTAAAAAACTGAAATAGCACGTTCATTTTTGAATGGTCTTGAACCGCTATATCTTGCTTCGGCGCGTCTTTATTTCGTGTACCTGCCAGTTCCTGTCCACCCATAAGCCCAATAGAGCTCCTTTGAATCCCCATGATCGAATTGTCTCTATTGATTTCTGGATTTGCTCAAGTTGGGTCTGTTTGTCAACTGGATTTCCAGCGCAGTCATGATGTGCTATCACTGCTACATATTTGGACCCATGTCTCTCTTGTGAAATCTTCAACCGATGCTGAATAGAGTTCAACTGCACAGTGT
>DATEAU010000170.1:0-9299 GCA_035288165.1 Bathyarchaeia archaeon | reverse complement strand
TCAATCGGAATCTTCAGTAAATCAGCGAAAACCTCCATGCCCCTGCCCGTGCCAGCGGCGCATTTATCATTCATCAGGAATGAAACTACTCTGCCAGTGTCGTCGATGCGTATGGCTTTAATGTCCTGTCCACCCACATCCAGAACTGTTCGCACGCTGGGACCCCAGATGTAGTTGGCGCCTTTCGCGTGGCACGCTATCTCCGTAATCGCCTTATTCGCCATAGGAACATTGACCCTGCCGTAGCCTGTGCCCACAATATACTTGAGGTCGCCAACATTGAGCCCAGTACCTTCCAACGCCCAATTCAAAGCCTTCGTTGCGCTCTCAGGGCTATTCGCTCCTGTCCGCATGATACCCCACGAGTAAATCTCCCCATCAATCATAATCGCCGCCTTCGAACCCACCGAACCCACGTCAACGCCAGCGGTGATTAAATCCTTGTTTTTCCAAGTTTTATCTGGCATAACGCGGTGGTACTCTTTCCAACGCCAATACTCCACATCTTCCTTAACAGGGGTTTCCTTCAACACCATTGCACCTATTTCACTCGACCAGCCGCAACCAAAGCCGCCCCATACGCGCCTGCAAACTCTGGATGCTCAGGTATCAATATTTCAAGCCCCAGCTTCCTTTTAAGTGATGCTACAAAACCTACGTCCTTGGCAACGCCGCCGATGAGAACAACGTCAGGCGTCAACCCCAAACGAAAAATCATCGAAGACACACGGTCAGCCATAGCGTCAAAAACAGCACGCGCAATCTCAGGCTTCGACTCCTGACGATGAATCAACGTCACTACGTCAGACTCACCGAAAATCACGCAAGAAGCATTAATCGGGCTTGCCCGCTCCGCCTTCAGCGCCAGTGGACCCATCTCCTCCATCTTCATTTCTAAAGCTCTCGCCATAGCTTCAATAAAGGCGCCTGCACCCGCAGCACACCGCTCGTTCACGACGAAATCCACCATGATTCCACGGTCGTCACATTTTACAGCTCGTGCTTCCTCAGCGCCAACATCGATTATGGTTCTGGCTGATGGGAAAAATGAGACTCCTGCCTTTGCGTCAGCGCCCATCATGCTAACCGTGCTGTCGGACGTGAGCGCCATCTCCATGCCTGAACCCGTAGCCGTAATATGCTCAACTTCAGCTGACGACAACTTTGCAATCTTCAACGCCTCCGTGCATGCCGTCTCAGCCGACTTCGATGGCTCAAAACCCGAAAACACCTTGCCGCGACCCACCACATGCCCATCCTTGACGACTACGACTTTCACGGTTTGAGTGCCCATGTCTATTCCAACAGTTATCACACTTGTTCACTCCTCTAAATGTCCACCCGCGCGGTCAGCATTTCCAAGAAAGCTTCAACCCGAGTTTTCATTTGCCCCACATCCTCACGGGTATACTCAGTGTCCAAGTAATAAACAGGAATGCTAAGGCGGTCCAACACTTTCTTAACCCTTGAATACTCCATCGCGTAGAGCATGCAGCCACGAACCACATAGTAAACGACCCCGTTAACTTTCCAATCTTTAACCTTATTAATTAACCAGTTAATTCTATCCTCGTTCCCGTCCGCGGAAGTGAAGCATGGACACGTCGAAGCCATCAGATACCGCTCAGATATGCCTTTAAGCATGTCATCCATAGTCCACTCATCCACACCCACAGGGTCATTCAGAATCCTATCGCTCGAGCATAACTCATCAGCTACAAGAACGCCTTGCGGCGAGGCTTCCTCCACCAGCGATGGCATTTTCCAGTTATCAGGCCAAATCATCGGCGTACCAGTAACCAGCACCCTCGGCGTATCAGGCGGACAAGCCCAAGACTTCTGCTCCACCCGCTTATCAAGCTCATCACACAACGCCTCAGTTTTCTCCGTCCAACGCGTAATGTCGTCCCACATGAAAGCCTGATTCACCAGCATCGCGTCCCTGCCCATAATCACTGGCGGACCCTTTCGCAATTCCTGCAGCCTGCGGAAAACCTTCGTGGCTTTTTGAACAAGCTCAATCGAACCCCGCAGCCTCTTCTTATCAATCTTCGTGCCCGTCAACTTCTCAAGATTATCTTTCGCACTCCTGATTTCCTCATTCCAGAAACGCAACGACTGATCAGAGTCCTTAACCCGAGGAAGAGGCATCGTCCAAACCGGCTTGAAATCACCCAAAATCTCGCTGAGCTTCGTCATCCCATCGCAAGTCAAGACACTAATTAACGCGTCGCTCATTTCCAGGAAGGGTGACAGCGAAATCATTTTGGCGCCAATCGTCGACCGAACCATAGGACAAACCTCGACAGGAACCACGCGGTCACCGATTTTTGACGCGTCATACCAACCCGAATTCACGCGGACAGGAATCGCGTCAGCAGCCAAAATCAACTCAATCGGCGCGAAAGCACAGAAGTAACCAACAATCTTCTTGCCGCTCTCTTTAGCCGCCTGCATTTCCTTCTGACGTTGACCAAACAGGTCAGCAATATCGTCGAAGTACTTCATTGCCTCCGGTCGATTTGCAGACGTTTTCTTCATCCGCGCGATGTAGTCGGCAATCACCTTCTTCGAATTAGCCTGAATCAGGTTTCGCATGTCTTCGATTTCTTTCTGAGCCATGTCAGGCACGTATTTTTTTTGCGTTTCATTTGGGCTTTTCATTTAGCTTTTCCTCAGTCACTTTTCGATGGTTCCAACCAGTTTCGCGATTTGAAAACCGTTTTTCCTCCGATTTTCACTTTCAAGCATTCCTTGTAAGGGCACATTTCCACGCAGCGCAAGCACAGCATACACATTGAAGTGCCGATTTTTCCGCCCTTCTGCTCGTAAACCTCCGTAACCTGCACAGGACAAACTCTTTTGCAGATTCCACACTTGGTGCATTTCTCTTCGTTCTTGTCCAGATGCACCACGGGAGCCCACTTAAAACCTTTAAACCTGTTGACTATTGCCACCGAAGACCCTGTGGGACAGAAACGGCACCAGAAACGCCTGTATATAAACGCGCCCGCCAACGTTAACGCAACGAACACGTAGGACAGATACGTACCGAAGGCTTCGCCACCATACTCCATGATTTCTTGGACATAAGGATAACTGAAGTTTATCTCGTTAAACACGACCAACCCCTTCCACGGAACAATCACAGGTACTAACGGACCAAGCAACACTTTCATTGGTTTGAAATCTCCCGCGAAGAACAACACCATAGAAAGCCGTTCAATGCTAATGCTGCTGAGGGCAAACGGCAAGAAAATAAAGACGAGCAGTATTATGTATCTGGATTTATGCAGGGCTTTGTTGAGTTTATCAGGTATGCTCCTGTACCGGATTCTCGTGGCTTTTCGGACCGCTGTAACTAAATCCATGTATAAGCCAAACGGGCAGAACCAACCGCAGTATAACCTGCCCAAAACAATCGTCATTAACAGGATTATGCCGACCATTAGAAGCAGCCAAATCGGGAAAGTGAACAAGTAGAAGATAACGACAAGCGACAGGGCTTGAATAATGTACCTGAGATACGTCACTTTCGTTGCCAAGTTCTTCTTCCAAATGAGGACAATGAGAATACCTGCTATCGCTAGCGTCGCCAGAACCGTGAGTTTCATTATTTCGCCGACGATTTCCAACGCCATCTTTTTCTCACCAAAAGTTACAGTGCCAGAATCGCCGTTAGAAGTGTTATGAGTCCAAGCACGATGAGTATGCCGCCGCCGAATATTGCTATCCATTTACGGAAGAGCGGCGCCTTGTTCAGAAGACACCCTGTGACTCCGCCTAAAAGCAATAGGGGAGATACGACTGTTCCTATGCCGAATAAGAGTGCGATTATCAAGCCGTCAATCGGAGCCGCGAATGGCAAAGAGTACAAGAGAAGCGCAAGTAAGGGTGGGCAGACCGCCAAACCTCTTGAAAAGCCCAAGGAGAAGGCTCGGAAATCAATTTTTTGACGTGGTTCTTTCTGTTGGCTAATCGTTCCGGTACCCTCCATGTTAAAGGTGCACGGAGAAGATTTGATTCTCAGCAGTATGGTTACGCCGATTATTATGGTCACGACGCCGAACGCCATCGACGAGTACGCTTGAAAGGGCACGAAAGATTCTGCGCTTAAGAATAGTCTTAATGCGCCGCTGAGGGCGCTGACTATTCCGCCTATAATGGCGTAGGCTACTAGGCGACCTGAACTGAAGGCCAAAGTAACTAGTACTCCTTTGCGGAAGCTTGCCTACGCCTGCGATATAGCTTGCCACGTAGGGTAGGCACGATAAAACGCAGACGACTGAGCCGTAAAATATCCCGGCAATGAATGCTTCCAGATAGGGGTTTGGTGTTGTAGGCATTAACGACATGCTTGGAGTCTCTTTGGTTTTGGATAATTTTGGTGGTCTGCAGCATTTAAAGCTTACATACTCCGATACCTTCAGCAGGAAAAACCAACCTTAGCAACATCACCTTAATCACGGTCCATCGTTTCCGCTTTCGCTTCCAATTGACTGCTTGTTTTTGGAGGTTTCAGCCAGTTTCTGGACATGAAAATATTTTTTCGTCCAACTTTCACATTTAAGCAGCTTTCGCTGGGGCACATTTCCACGCAGCGCAAGCACAGCATACACATTGAAGTGCCGATTTTTCCGCCCTTCTGCTCGTAAACCTCCGTAACCTGCAAAGGACAAACACGTTTGCAAATCCCACATTTAGTGCATTTTTCCTCGTTCTTGCTGAGGTGAAGGAGAGGTGCCCAGTTGAAGCCTTTGGCTCTATTCACGACAGCGATTGATGCTCCGGTAGGGCAGAATCGGCACCAAAAGCGTCTGACTATGAATGAGGTTACAACTGCCAACGCAATAAAAAATAGAATGTTGAATAGGACTGAAGCTTCGTTAGAGTAGTAGACTATCTGGTCGACGTAGGGAAAGTTTAGGTTTATCCCGCTGAATGTTGTTGGCCCCTCCCATGGCACAATCACTGGGACTAGTGGACCCAGCAAGATTCTCAAGGGGTTAAAGGACCCACGTAAGAATATTGCCAAAATCCAGGATTGGGACTGCAGAGGACTTAGGAAAAAGGGAATGACAAGAATGACTGCTAAGATGATGTATCTAGTTCTATGCAGGTTCCTGTTCAAACTCTCTGGAAGGTTCAGATAACGCTTTTTGAAGGATCTGCGAAGCAATGTCACCAAATCCATGTAGAAACCAAAGGGACAAATCCAGCCGCAGAAAAACCTGCCTACGAAAAGGGTTGCAATGAAAACTACAGCTAAAACAAGACCTAGCCTTTTCTCAAACGTGATTATGTAGAAGATGGCGAATTCAGATATTACTTGGACAAAAATTCGTATGGTACTTACCTTTTTAGTTAAGTTTTTCATCCAAATAGAAAACAGTAAACCGCCCGCTAACGACACCCCTGCCAAAATTGTCAATATCAGGATTTCGTCTGCTATTTCCGTTACCAAGTTCATTTAGCCCTCAAAGCATTCATTGGTCTTATAGCAAGGGGTGGGAGGATGATGTAAGTGGGTTTCATTGCAACTCAGTTCAAATGCTCGCAAAGTGTTTTCGCTCAGCAACTTCCTGCATGCATTTTCGCGGGCTTCTGATTAGCGATGACTGGGAATTGGGTTTGATTAAGAAACCAATTGGTACTCATCGGCGATGTTTCCTGAAGTACACCAGAATGGCTATGTTAGCTACAATTACTATCACTATGATAGCAATGACCCATGTTATCGGAAATGGTTCTGGCGGTGGGGCTTGTTCTGGGGGTGCGGAAATTATCCGGGTGTTGTATTCCTGGAAGTACCCCAAGTGGTCGTCGAAGGGATAACTTTCTTTGTCCAATGGGTACGGGAAGCCACTCATTGTGCGGAAAGGCAGTGGGTCCACCGTAAAGCCGTTGTTTCCAGGTCCGAAACCATAGTTTGCGTACTCGACTTTGAACCAAGCGGCGACGAAGAAGAAGTAATCTCTTTCCATTCCTGGGGCTGGTGCAGTTAAGTTTCCCGCGTTATATTGAAGGGAAATCGAGTCGCCTTGCCGTCCAATCACGAACTCGTCGTCTTCGTTTAGCAACAGTTCGGTTACGTCACCGTATCTTGTGAAGTTCCCTGAAGAGGTTGACTCGGAAAGAAAGACCTGGCTTAAATTGGCTTGCGGATTAATCCTCTGAACTATCACGTTTTGCTGAATGGACGTGTCTACACCGACGTAGTCAAACGTTACATTCCAGAAGTTACTTATCCTAAGCGAGTAATCGTTTGTTGGGAAAAGCCCTGTCAAGTTAACAACGTAAGTTCTAGCGACGCCATCTGGTGGCAACGGAAACTGCCTGCTTTCTGGGACACGTACCCAATTGCCATTCGCATCTTTAACTTCCATGAAAGGAACGGGCGTTGGCTCAGTTTTATCCGGCACCTGCGTAGAGTAAAATTTGTTCATCCAAAGGTAGTAACTTTCAGGCGCGCCCCAATCAACGATTGCTTTAACAACGAGGTTTGTCTGTGGTGCGCTAGCCAGGTTGCCTAGGTTCAGTGTCAGTCTATTCCATGTTTGGTTATTCCATGCTTCGCTGTATTTGCCGTTGAACCCAGTCGTGAAAACTCCATCGGCTTTTGAGATTGCAGACAGGGCATCCACTTTATCATAAGAGCTGGTGACTGTACCGTTTACAACTATGACTTTTTCATTGAAAGCCGAGACTGGCGTCAACGGATTCTTGCTTACTGTGTAAATCTTACCCATGTACTCAGGGTCGATGTATTGCTCAACCATAGTTGAATAGACATTTTGACCAACTGGATGATCAACAACAAGCAAATAAGCCGCGTCTACGAAGAAGATTTCATCCCAGTTTTGAGTTAGGGACAGGTTGAAATAGCCATTGTTCAGCTGAAGTTGACTCTTATCTAACGGAATGTAATCCCATGGATTATTTCTCCAATATTCGAGAGAGCCATCAGCATTGACGTATCTTGTGTACCCCAGCCATCCATGATTCGAGACTTCTGACACGTAAACGAAACCTGTTCCATTCCAAATGTATAAGGAAGGACATGAGGTACCTTTCTCGTAGTATGCAACTAAGATGGTTGGTTTATTTAGTGTGATTGTTCTTGTTGGGCTTGTGCTTCCGTCTTCCCAGTACAGGAATGCATTTTGCCCAGTGGTGTCTGTGCTAGGAAACGCGATGGTGTATGTGCCTCCAGGCAAAACCTCCGTGTACGGCGTTCTCTGGTCCTGCCCGTTCAAGGTAAATCCTGCATATCCCTCATCAGGCGTCTGCGAAATTAAAATGCTAAGCGTGTATGTCCCTACGGGCACCGTTTTGAACGACCCGAATAACGTGTTCACCCTGACTTTGTGTGAGCCTTCGACTGTTGCGTTTACTGTGAACTGAACGATTGTGGTCTCACTGGGGGCTAGAGTTATTCTATTGTTCTCCACGAATAAATTGTCGATTAGAAGTCTAACGGTGAGGCTGTCGTTTTCGGCTCCTTGATTCGTGGCTGTAACGTTGATGCTTACTGTGTTGCCTAACCAGACTTCATGAGGGTCAATCTCGAGATTCGAAAGGGCTATGGTGGTGTCTTCGGGCGGAGCCGCTTTAACTCTGAACGTGCCTGATAAGTCGCCTATTTTGACTTGGTAGTTGCCTTCGAAGGTTTCGGCGTCAGTAAACTGCATGGTTACTGTTTCTCCAGCTGGAACGGCGACTGTCTGGTTTTCACGTACCACGTTGTTAATTGTGAGGTTAGCTACGTAGCCACCTTCAACTTCGCCAATGTTTGTTACGTTGACTGAAATGGTTACGGGTTCGCCTAGGTCTGGTTCTGGCGGGGTGATGATGAGGTTTGATAGGATGAATTCGGCGGGTCTAGCTGCAAAAGCGTTCTGGCTTTGGAGGTAAACGTAAGTTGCGCCTACGACGGCTATTATTACAATGTCGATAACTAGTATGGCTTTTAGTTTGGTGAGGGCTTTCCGTGAGGACATTGAAATTCTCCATTCGGTTGGTTGATGCAGAATGTACTGTATAGCTTTTAAGTTGTTCGGAAAACTTGAACATCTTCCGAAACTTGACCGTTTAGATGTTAGAAGCTGGCGACGCCCTTTTTCTCTGAGAAATTATACCATTTCCAAAGCTCATCCGCGACCCTCTCTGAATACCCGCGACGAGTAATCAGGTTCTTGAAGTTGAGCCTTGCCTGAGGTTTCAACGGCATCACACATTCGGAACCTAAAGGAGGAGAGCAAATAAACGTTCTGAATTCCCGATACATCTTGTACACATGTTCAACACACATACAGATGAGGCGTAAAACAAGTTACTTTCGAAAGAATCCGTCTTCCGATACGTAAAGGAAGTAGCTAAAGACGAAAGCTGCAGTCGCCACTGTTGAATGGGAAACGCTTATAGCCTATCGTTGCGGGTAAAGTTTCAGCAGTCCAATCTCAAATGGGCGGGTAGATCAGTCTGGTATGATCGCCACGTTGGCATCGTGGAGGTCCTGGGTTCAAATCCCGGCCCGTCCACCAACATTTACTTGACTTTTCCATGTTTTTCCGTTTTCTTAAGGTTTCGGAACTGAAAAATGCACAGAATCAACAGGATGACCGCTACGAGTATCGATACGTTGACGGCTATCGTGAAAGTTCCTTGAGCGATAACTCTCCCACGAAGTCGAATGCAGCGGCAGCGGCAAGCAAGTATAAGGCCCAACCTTTTTTCAGAAGCACAGCCCAAAAAGAAAACGCAAACAAAACCGCGAGGATAACTCCACTTGTCGCCAATGATTTGTAATCAACAGCAACAGTGGAACGAATCCCACCGAAATCAGACAACAAGGCTAATGTTACAAACACGTGTTGGACCACTTTCTCTCCTGACAGTATGAGTAACAAGAATGGAATCAAGTTGTTTTTTTGCATTTTTTCTCATCCGTCTTAGATAATTCTGTTTCGACTTGAATAGAGTGCGCGACTGCCATAATAATTCTCTTTCTCTGAGGGAGGGCTCGTTTTCTCGGGGAACCTCCCGCTATTTTAGAGGCACAAAGCTTTAACGTGAGTAGTCTAGACTGGATTCAGACAGGTGAAACTGGTTTTGAAGTTGAAAACAGCCACGATAACCCAGAAAGTCGTTATTCCAGCTTCGCCCGAAGAAGTGTACGACGCGTTCATCGACGCGAAAAAGCACTCGGCGTTCACAGGAGCTAACGCAACATGCGACCCCAAGGTCGGCGGCGAGTTCACGGCATGGGACGGCTACATCTCGGGCAGAAACCTCGAACT
>DATEAU010000169.1:0-6461 GCA_035288165.1 Bathyarchaeia archaeon | reverse complement strand
AGATATGCGATTCCTAACGGGATGAATGCTGGGTGTGAGTGTGCTTTGGATGGGTAAGGAGGATTAACGAAGGTTATTTTCACTTTGCAGGTTCCCCTGTGTTTGAGGTTTAAGCGGTTGACGGATTATATAGTTTTCTCATAAACTCAGGAATGTGGCGGTGGTTTCTGGTTTGATGGTTGCGCTTCGTAAATTGGGTCTTTACGGTTGCTGCGTGTTTCTGTGAGTGCCGCGTGTGATTTTGTGTGGGTTTGTGCTGCGGTTTGAATGGTTACTCTGTTAGACTTAGATTCAGCGCTAACACCCCATCAGCAAGCCAACTTGTCCTGTACGCAGCAGCGATAGCCATAGCGGTTGTTGCCGTTTTGGTAATAGCGAGAAAGAAAATCAGAAGTCAACATAGCTCACGGTAGATGCCGGCACGTGCCAATCCACGCGACTTCCTATATGATAAAAGGCATCATTCACGTATTCTTAGCAGTCGATTATTATTCAATTCTCTGAATTCTTTGTCGTTACCAACAACTAGCTTAGACTTGAAGGCTTCAGCCGTGGCGATTGCAAAAGCGTCAGTAAGCGACAGTGAATGTTTAGCTTTTACGTGCGACGCTTCACGCCATAACCCATTATCCTCCACAGATACAACTTCTAAGCCGTATAGGCGTAGGTTTTTCTGTTTTTCCTCGGCTAGCTCGGGACTGATTCGGCTTAGGATGTAGTAGATTTCGGTCAGGTTGATTATGTTTATGTAGCCTTCAGCCGCACCATTCTGAACTTTTTCAAGAAAACCTTCGACGACTTCGGCTCCATCCTCGTCCAAGTAGAAGGCTAAAATGGCTTCGGAATCAAACGTGTATCTTTCTGGCACGCCGCTCAAGCTCCTTGTCTTCCGCAAATTCCTCTTTCCGAGCTTCGTCTAGCAGTTGCCTTGCGGTTTTCCCATTGAAAAACTCTTTCAGTGAGCCGCGCTCATCACTTGGTGAGGGAAGAGGCTTTAACAAAACTCCACATTCGCTCTCTTCGACTATTACTTTGTCTTTAATGCCGTACTTATCTCTCAGCCTTTTTGGTATTGTTGCCTGTCCCTTCTTCGTGACGGAGACTACCTCAATCAACGCTATTCACCAGTAATACCAAAAACAGAAGTAATACTTAAACCTGATGACGTACCACTCTGGCAAGTAATCCCAATGGAGCACAAACAAAGTTAAGATAAAATAAAAATTGAGAATGGGAAGTCTAAACGAGTTTTTCCCATCTGTTGAAGAGTTCCAGTACTTCGTCGCCGCCGTGGTCTTTAAGGAACTCACGTGTCTCCTTGTCCGCCACAGCGTTCTTCTGGAACTCACGAATGTAATCTGCTTTTTCTGCGAGGAAGATGATGCCGTCGATGCCTGTCCGCGCCACACGCGTCGCCACCGTCATAATCTGCTTGGTCGGCGCCACCGTATCCCATGTCTCGTTTGGTCCGCGCACGTAGAAGTTCACGTACACGGGTTTCTTGAGAAAGCTCTTGTAGCCGCGGGCGATGGTTTCCCAGTACCACGGCGTCGGATAAGCCTTACTGAACATGGGGATAACAAAGTAGTCTGCGTATTCTGCCATGGCTTCGAAGTCGTAGCCGAAGCGCACCTTCCCAAGCAACGGGTCGGGCAGGCAATTCACGAAAAGAGGCTTGCCTTTCACGTGTTCACGGACTTCCATGAGAAACTCCGTAACTGTTCGCGCTCTCCAGTCAATCCAGTTTAATCCACTCGTCCGCCAAAGCTCAACGCATCTTGGACATGTACAGAAGGCGTGTTCAGCAAAATGTTGGCTGCTAATGCTTATGCCAGGGGTTTTGCGTGCACAATCCTCAATCAACTTTAGGTTATACTCTCGAACCTCTGGATTCGTCATGCACAAAACATCCCACCGCAAATTAAACTTCTTGTTAGTGCGAAATGCTGGACCATCATTGGACATAGAAATCCAGTCAGGACGCTTTGCTGCCAACGCGTTATCGCCGAAGACAGCGATGTTAGTATACATATCTGGGTTAGCTTTGCCGACCGTGCCAGACTCAGGCTTTATGCGATAAAAGTTGAAATCGACGCCCTCAACGGGCTCAGGCTGATACAGGAATACTCCGAATTTCAATTCTCATTTCACCGTCGTGTCACGTTTTTGCTAAACGGAATATTTTTGCAAGTTATTTAAGGCTTTCAGTCTTTTTCCCCGAAACCGCTGTTTTCAGGAGGGCAACCAAAACCTCACGAAGGAACAGCGGAAGATTAACCGACTCCAACTCTGACTTCTTCGCGGGCTTGCTGGTTAACAGGCTACCGAAACGTTTCGCCAACACGTCAGTTTCCGCAAGTTCGGGCGCAACCAACCCTTTCGCAACGTCTTCGTCCAGCTTCACCGCTGCCATCACGACTGAAGCGGCAAGCGGGTCCTTCAAAATCGCCGTCAACCTCAACTTCAACTCGGCTTCGTCAAAGCCTAAACTCTCAACCTTGCACAGTTCAGAAGCTAACTTTTCCACGGGCAAATGCATCTCCCTAAGCCTATCCGACACAGACCTGCGCGGCAAGCATTCGCCCTGATTCGTTATCGCCTCCTTCACCGCCCTCCTCACACAATGCCCAACCAACTGTCCAAGCTCCGATGCTGGTCCGCCCAAAACTATTTTCGCCCCGCGGTTCGTTGCTGCCACGACGACGCTGTCGGTTATCGTTCCCGTCGCCGCGTCACCCGTGTACCTGCTTCGGATGTCGAGTTCGCGCATGGCTGCGGCTTTCGCCTCAACCGCCGTAGCTAACGCGGCTACCAAGCAACTCTCCGTGGGGTCGCCGTCCACCACGACGATTACGTTTATGGTGCCTGCAATCTCTTCAACCGCGATTTCTTCGCCTGCGGACTCGGCGTGTGAACAGCCTGCGGTGGCAACAACGCTGACCGCCAATTCGCCATGATTCTTTTTGACGAGAGAGAAGTTCTTGATTTTCGCCGCCGTAACCATCCCCACAAAATCCGATGTGAGCTCGAGTTTTTTTGCGGAAGCCATGACGAACGCGATGGGGTCTTCGTGGAGCTTGCGGTCACCATACGTTTCAGGCACTTCAATGTTGATGATTGCCCGCGTCCGCCTGAACCCGCCGTGGTAGATAGCTCCGCTCACCGTGCTCAACTCCGCATCCGAAAGCACGGCCAACACGTTATCTTTCAGAACCAGGTTAACGCGGTTTTCCACCAAGCTAAACTGCCTCACGCAGCTTCACCTCTTACCCTTCTTGCCAGCGCCGCCTGAATTCACGGTGACAGCTTTCTGCGGGCACAGATTAACACAGACGCCGCACAAAGTACAAGCAGAAACATCAGCGATCCGCGGCTTACCTTCCGCGTCGGCTTCCAGAATTCCCTGCGGGCAAACGCCGATGCAAATAAGCGAGACGCAACCAGAACACTTGCGGCGGTCGAAAGAAATAAACGGTTTACGCTCAGGCATGGCGAGTCAACAATTAAATAAGCCACGAGGATATATTTTTTGCGCGAAAGAGAGAGACACACAGTGAAAATAGGCTTAGTCACGTACGTTCCCGAAAAAGTCGACGGATTCAACCCTCACGTTTACTATTCAAAATGGGCTGATGGACAGGCGCATCCAGCGGCTGAGGGAATGCAGAATGACGTGACGTGTTTCTGCGACGCCAAAGCCATCAGAGACGACCCAACCATCATGGCAATGTCGAAGGATTGTCCAGCGTTGAGAAGGAACAGACGCTTCAACCTGCCGTTCGATTACGTGTGCCCCACCAACCCCGAATACCAGAAAAAAATCCTCGACTACGTGGCAAAGTTGGGCGAATCCAAGATTCAAGGCGTAACACTTAATCTATACCACTTTCCAGACTCAGAATTCTGCGTCTGCCCCAGATGCGTAGAACTCTGGCGCCAAAGCGGCTTAAACTGGACCAACTGGCGAGCGCAAACAGTAACCAGCTTCCTGAGGCAGGCGAAAGCACCGGTGAAAGGCACCTTTGCTGTGGAGATGTTTCCTGACCCGGTGCTAGCGAAAGAACGCTTTGGCATAGACTTTGAGGCGATTGCAGAGCTAGTTGACTATTTCCATGTTCCCTTGTCTTCGCGAGATTACTTGACGAATTACTGGGTTGATCTGTTAGCGAGAGACTTCGTGAAGATTTTGAAAAAGCCCGTTGTCGTTGAATTAAGTGCCGAAATGCTGAATGATGAGAAGACGGAGGCGCTGCTGAAGACTGTGGCGTACCTGTCCAGGCACAACTTGCAAGCCGTGCTACTACTGGTTCACGACGCCGAGAACGCGCGCCAAATCGCACGGTACGCGGTGCACAACAGCGAATTTCGCGACTGGCTCAACAAAAACCGATTCGCCAAAATGGCGTCTATAGTTGATAGTTGGGCAAAAACTTACTGAAGCTAACTTTTTTTGTGTTTGTGGATTAGTCAAGAAAATTAGACTAAGAATCAGCCGTTTCAGGCGTGCTTAGTCAAGAAACCTATACAAGAATGCTTTTATCGTGAAAAAGCGATTCTTTTAATCAGGTGATAAATGTGAAATCACTTCTGGCAATATTTCTAATAGCCACAGTAATTGGAGGTTTTGCGCTAGTTGGCATCGAACATTTTAGTTTAACACAAGATTCTAAAATTGCTGTCAATGCATCTAACGTGCTTAATGTGCAAGTAGAAACGGTAGCTGATGGGCAAGCATTATTTACAAACGAAACAGCCCATTCCAGTCCCTATTCTGCAAAATTAGTTATCCCTAAGGGTGCACGGCAGGGTTCTTGCGCTTTTGCATTATACCCTTACAATAAGCCACTGAGTTCTATCTCAACATTTTCTATTTTCGCTTCATACGTCAACGCAACCCCGAGATTCGTTATTTTCCTTGACAATAATACCGACGGAAAAACAGACCTTATCTTGTTGAGTGATTACCAGATGGCCAGTAACGGCGCATGGCAGGTTAGCACAGGAGGCAACAGGTGGGGTTGGACTGAGGCAAATATGCAACTATCAATTTACGGGAAAACTTGGAACCAACTTGATTACTGGAAAAATCAGTATGGAAACGCCACAGCCTTATATGTTGGAATAGTTCTGGAGTATTGGGCTGTTGACCCTAACGGCTATGGTGAAGCGTTATATGTTGATGAATTGGTACTAAACGGCGTAACTTACAATATTGCGCCATACTCTTCGCCTGCTCCGAATCAATCTTCATTCAAAATCTCAGGTTATATCTTGGACGCCAACGGCAACGGAATTGGGGGTGCAAACATTATTTTTAATGTGCCCCAAATTGTTCCCAGTGTTTGGTCAGATTCGTCAGGTCATTATGTAATTTCTGCTCCAGTAGGCACTTACCACATTAACGTTTGGCCACCCTTTGATTCAAACTACATCAACTATAACGAGCCAGGATTTACAGTTGGATCGGACATTAGTAAAAACATCACTTTGTACTCTGGCTATAAAGTATCAGGCTACATCACTAATTCGTCAGGTAACCCAGTTACAGGAGCTGCGGTTTTATTGAGAAACTCTGTGAACAGCTTTGGTTCTGGTTGGTTTTCTAATTCTATGGGCTATTATTTTCTAAGTGTCCCTGCTGGAACTTACACAATAGATGCACACCCAAGAGCTGGATATAATTATTCAGGTCCAACAACTAATTTCCCAACTTACTATGAATATAACTTCACAGTTAACAGTAATACCATCAAAAATATCACTGTGAGCAGTTCCTCACCAACCCCATCCGCCTACGCCAAGTCCGTCTCCTGAGCCGTCGCCTTCGCCTACGAACAACTCCAACATTAGTGATCCGAATTCTTGGCCTATGTTCCATAATGATCTTGCGCATTCAGGCTACTCCGGATCTACAGGTCCATTGACCAATCAAACCCTCTGGAAATATCAAACAGGCAGCAGCGTTGAGTCTTCTCCTGCCGTTGTTAATGGTATTGTCTACTTTGGCTCCTTATGGAATGGCCATAATGGCTTTGTATACGCTTTGAATGCTACAACCGGTTCGAAAATCTGGCAATACGCTACTGACAGTGGTGTGGAGTCGTCTCCTGCAGTAGTTGATGGCATTGTTTACATTGGCTCATACGGTGGCCATGTGTATGCTTTGAATGCTGCAAGTGGCTCCCTTATCTGGTCATTCAACGCGGGTGGCTCCGTGTTTTCTTCTCCCGCTGTTGTCAATGGCACGGTTTACATTGGCTCAGCTAACGGCTACATATATGCGTTGAATGCTGCTAACGGTTCTCTAACCTGGTCATACATTACAGGTGGAGCCATCTTTTCATCTCCTGCTGTTGTTGATGGTGTTGTATACTTTGGTTCACAAGATCAGAATATCTATGCTTTGAGGGCAAGTGACGGGTCTCAAATCTGGCACTACACTACCGGAAGTTATATTGATA
>DATEAU010000168.1:0-21422 GCA_035288165.1 Bathyarchaeia archaeon | reverse complement strand
TCCGAAAACGCTGAACCACGGCGTCCAAGCGTGAGCGGGAAAAACCATGTTCTCATCTGACGTCTGCATGACTTCTTCCACAAGCTGTGCCGCGGTCATGTTCAGCATGGGTCTGCCGTCAATTCCCAAATCGCCATATTTGGCGAGGACATTGTTAATTTGAGCAACTATTTCCAGGTTGGGCGCGAGGATTACGTGGTGAACTTTTTTGGATTCATTCTGGACATTGAAAATAGTGCACACTTCCGTCGTCAACATAAAACGAACCTGCAATTCTGGGTTGCTGGCTACGTTGTAGAGACCCGTGTCCGAATCCTGCGCCAACGTTTCCACTATTTCCTCGAGCCATTTCGGATGCGTGAAGTCACCTGTCCCCAGAAGGTTCAGCCCCTTAATCTTCGCGAAACGCGCAGTTTCTTCTATGCTCATTCGTTCGCTTGTAGCCCGACTGAAGCGGCCATGAATGTGCAGGTCAGCGATTATTCTCAAGTTTTCACAACCTTCTCCTAAAGGTGGGCATTAAGGATTTTAAGTTAGCGTTTAAGTGCCATGTATGCTGCTCGAGTGTTTTTCCTTCAGTTTCCAAGCCTACTTCACTTTACCGTAGGGATTAAGTTTACTCATTCCGCCTTTCCAACCGTTTCGTCTTGGGAAGATTCGCCGTTTTTCTTCTCGGTTTCCATCAAGTATTTTTCGGCTCGTTTTTCCCAGTCCACTTTGAACATTATCACAAAAACAACGATGAGAAACACGACTGCCAGAACCGTGCCAATCAGGAGTGACATTCCTTCGCCTTCCGCGCCAAAGATGTCTCGGATTACTCCAATGGATAATCGACCGGCATAAGCAATTATCAGGTTGGACACAAACTTGCCGAGCAGGGCGGGAATGAACGCGTTGAGGATTTTGTAGCGCATCACGCCCAAGGGAATAAAAAGCAAATCGTCAGGAAGCGGCGTTAAAGCGAACACAAAAATCACTATCGGACCGAACCTTTGGAAGAGCTTCATCAAAATATCCATTTTCCTCTTGTATCTTTCACCGATGACTTTTCTACCGCCGAGACCAACTAAATACCCTGACAGCTCACCTACAGCAGCACCTGCACCAGCCGCAACTGCAATAAACAATGGCTCGAACAGAAACCCAGTTTTATCGCTTAGACCCCCAAGTGTGAAGATGACGACCGATGAGGGGATTGGAATAAAAATTGAGGTGGCGCCGAGCAGGCTGATGAAGAAGATTCCCAAATATCCATACTGAGAGAAACTCTGCAACCAATCAACCAAGTCGTCAAGCAGCAATAGTTCAAACCTTTCCAGTGGTTTATGCAGAGGTTGGCTTAAAGAGATTTACGATTCCACAATAAAATTGTCGTTCGTTAAGTAGAGGGAGGGGGTCGACTCCGTGAGGATAACAGCCACGGTAATTCGCATGCCGAATATTGCTAGCTCGACAAAGTGAGTTTAATCATATCTCCGGCTTTTGCATGGAATGTTCCTGCGGCGTTGCCTTGGTTTATGGCGAGTTCGACGTAGCCGTGGCTTCCGATGAGCGCTAATGCTTCCTTGGGCTGGGCTTCCGCGTACGTCTTTCCGAATTTCAGTCTCAGGTTGCGGTTGGGCAATTCAGCAGTGATCCAGGCTCCCGAATGAAGCTGAGTCATATATTTTTCGTTCACGTTTGTGATTACGTTCCCAAAACCGTCAACATGCAAAACCTCACCAATCAACGCGCCTTTGCTGATCTTGACTTTCCTGAATTTCGGCTTTACGACATCGCGGATTTCAGGACCGAAATCACTTGGTGGAACTTCATTCGCTAGGTGGGCTGCGGCGGGCGCGAAAACGTCGCGTCCGTGAAAAGTGCAGGAAACTGAGGAGAGCATGAGCTTCGGGTTAGTTATTTCGTGAATACTGATTATTCCCTGCTTTTCCGCGGCTAAGATTAACAAACCGTTGTCGGGTCCAACGAAAAAACCCCGCTGAGTCTGAACAAGTATGGAGCGCCTTTCGGTGCCGACGTCTGGGTCGACGACTGCCACGTGAACCGTGTCCTTGGGAAAGTAAGGAACGGCTGAAGCTAACATGAAGGCGCCGATGCGGATGTTGAATTTCTCTATTTCGTGACTAACGTCAACAATGACCGCGTCTGGGCATATGGACAGGATTACGGCTTTCATCTCCGCAACGTACGGGTCTCTCGACCCAAAATCCGAAGTTAAAGTCACTATTTTAGCTGACAAACGCTTAGCCTCCGTGCGCAACTGGAATAAGCACCAATTCATCCCCGTCCTCCAGCTTTGTTTCCAAGCCGTCGAGGGCGCTGATTTCCCTACCGTTTACAAGAATCAAAGCGTTCAGTCTTGGATCTTGAACCTGCTGGTCAATTAGGCTTCGTTTGAGTTCTGGGCGGGTCTCGGTGATTTCGCTAATTACTATTCCAACCGAACCGTTTTTCCCGCAGGCTAAAGCAAGCTGGTCAACGCCAGAAACGTGACGCAAAGCACCCACAAACTTCACCGTTATCGCCAAAGCAGCTTTTCACTTCGCGTTTATAGAATGATTATCAGGGATATATCGTTAACATTTGTTCCCGTCGGTCCAGTAACAATGAGGTCTCCAATCCGAGAGAAGAAACTGTAAGAATCGTTTTCAGACAAATACTCCGACGCATCCATTCCTAACCGCACTGCCCGCGCCAAGGTTTTTCCGTCAACGATAGCTCCAGCCGCGACTGTCGGGCCATCCACGCCGTCCGTACTCAACGAAGCAATAACCGCTCCGTCGGTGTCGTGGAGTTTCAATGCCGCGGAAAGCGCTATTTCCTGATTTCTCCCGCCCACGCCGTTGCCAACAACCGTGACGGCTGTTTCCCCACCCACAATAATAGCCGCGGGTTTAGCAACTGGATTGCCTGTTGCGACGATTTCGTTGGCAACCGACGCCAATATCGTTCCTATGTTTCTGGCTTCGCCTTCCAGCGTCGAAGTCAGCAGCAGCGTGTTCAAACCCTCCGTTTTGAGGTACTGGCATGCCGCTGAGGCGGCGGTTCGGCTGTTCCCCAAAACCACGCTGTAAACTTTCTCGAAAGCGGCGTCGCCTCTCTTCGGAGTTTCCGCGATTAAGCCTTTTTCGCCATTTGAAAGGACTCTGCGGATAGAAGGTGGGGCGTTCTTCCACAGACCATACTTCTGCAAGATTTTCCTCGCGTCAGCAAACGTGGTTGAATCAGGAACCGTCGGACCTGAAGCGATAAACTCCAACGGGTCGCCGACCACATCTGAGAGAACAAGGTTCAATACAGTCGCGGGGTAACCTTTTTTGGCAAGCCATCCGCCCTTGAAGGCTGAAATGTGTTTTCTGACGGAGTTAATTTCGTTTATAGTTGCCCCGCTCTTCAGCGAGGCGCTCGTGAGTTCCCTTTTATCCTTTAAGGACACGTCGTCGCGGGGCTTGGTCATGAGGCTGGAGCCACCGCCAGAAATCAAGCAAATGATCAAGTCGTCTTTTTCCGCTTGCTCGGCGATTGCCAGCATGCGTCGTGTTCCCTTCACTCCTGCTTCGTCTGGGAATGGGTGGCTTGCTCCGTGAAGTTTTATGATGTTCGTTTTGTGTTTGTCGCCATGTGGGACGTTGACGATGCCTTCGGTTATGTGTTTGCCGAGAATTTCTTCTATGGCTTCAGCCATTGAGCCGGCTGCTTTTCCTCCTCCGATAACGTAGATGTTTCGTGTTTTGTTCAGGTTAAAAGTTTGTTCGTTTGCGTTGAGGTGTGAGTTTTCGAGTGAGATTTTTGTTTTTAGCAGTTTTTTCGGGTCTGCGGCGCTCAGTGCGTGTTCGAGGCTTCTGAGGGCTAGGGTTCTGGTTTTTCTGAGAAGGGGTGTTTCTGCGTTTTTGATGAGTTGCCGCTTGTTCTTTATTGTTATGACCATTAAAAGACGCTCGTCCTGCGGGTTCAATTTGCCGCTTAATGCGATTTTGCCTTATTGCTTGGCGGTTGGTTCATCAGTCAGGGTTTCTACGATGTCTGAAGCTATTTGCACCAGCGTGTCAGCCTGTTGCATCGCGACATCTCCGTTAATTTCCTCGAGCTGAGCCAACTGCTGCACTACTGCTTCAATCTCCAACAGAAAACGCAGAATCGAATCGTTTGTTGGCTGGGGTTTTACTGCTTCGTCGCGAATCAAAACTTCAATAAATGCGGGTTCGCCTAGGCTATAGTATATTGCGTTTCTGGCTTTCCTTATTGCCTCTAGAACTAGGCTTGGCGCCATGTACGGAATTTTTCGCGCTGCTTCCAGTTCAGCTTTTGCTTCACGAAGATATCTCAATGCCCATCCTTTTCTGTAGATGTCCATCATGAAAGTCGTTTCCGCGGGTTTGAGCTTTTAGGCTTTTGATTCCTCTATTTCGGCGTTTTCGGTTGGAGTTTCAGTTTCTTCTTCTGTGTATGAGCTTGTTATGTAGCCTGCAATCTGGTTTCTCACTCTTGTAGTTGTGCCTGTTGTGAGTTCTGAGACTGAATGTTTGTTGTCATCGAAACTGTTTGAGAACTTCTCTGGAAAACGATCCATTAGCTCGTTGGCTACTCGTTTGATTTGTTCGGTCTTGACCTTTCCCAACTGTTACACTCCTAAAGCTTTCGTCTCCAACGCTTGAAAGCGCAAAGGTAAGTTTCAATAGGAGTTAAGGTTTAATTTAAGCTTACGCATTTTACGCGTCAAGCTGCGGTTTTGAAAAGTGAGTGACGCTAAAGATTTTTAATCTGCTAAACATATATGTCACAAATACGAAAAGGAAAACTGAGAGTGAACGCAGTTGCCTGCTCCTAGAGTGAATGAAGGCAAATGGTCGAAGGAACGCGAGAGAACGAAATCGGGAAGATGGCGGAAGAAGCGTTCCGACGCGAATCAGCCGAGGAAGAAACGTTCAAACCTGAAGTACGCTGCTGCGGTGGCTGTTATCGGTTTAATCGTCGTGGTTCTGATAGTGCTTTACTACTATTTCCCCGAATTGCTTAGGCTACCCTAAAAATATGATTTGACAGGATGCAGGGCTGGAGCGACTCACGTTAGTTTCACGTCAAAGAACTCCTCAAAATTCCTAGCAATCTGCTCGGCAACATCATTAACGCTTGTTTTCTTTATTTCAGCGACTGCTTCAACCACGTTGCGTATGAAGGATGGTTTTGTCATTTGTCCGTTGAAAGGTTGTTTCCAGTATTTCACTGGTCCATCCGTTTCCGTCAGGAGGTTCGCTAAGGGAACTTGGGCTATGACTTCGCGGATGCCGTTGGAGTATGCTGCGGGTGGTCCTTCTGTGATGAAATATCCATGCGAAACGGCGTCGGATAATGCAGTTAGAGGGTAACTGAACCAGTGCAGCAGAACGTGTTTCAGTTTGTATGAGGGCAGCATTTGGACGATTTGAGCGGTTGTTCCACGCGAATGAATGATGACGGGTAAGCTGATCGTTTCTGCCAGTCGCAGCATCTTGTCGAAAACCATGAGTTGCTTGTCCCATATTTTTTCGTATTTGGCATCCAAACCGATTTCACCAATCGCGACGACGTTCTTCTTTTGCTCGCTGATAAGTTTCAGCGTTTCTTCAAGCTCGTTTTCCTTCAGCACGTTCACGTTCCATGGGTGAATGCCTAAGGCGGCATAAACTGTGCTTGGATATTTCTCTGCCAGCTTCAGGGTTCTTATGCTTGTTTCGAGGTCCATGGAGTTAGACACTAATGCCTGAACGTTTGAGTTTTTTGCGTCAGCCACAAGTTCTTCTGTGTGGGCGGTGTATTCTGTGTCGGAAAGGTGAATATGCGCATCGATTAGCTTCATCTTAGACCCTTCAGCCTTTGATGTTGGAGGGAACTTGTTATTTATTTTTTTGCTCCTTAGAAAGCTGTTCTGATGTTGGAGGGTAAATTAAAGAAATAAATAACAAAAAAGGTTAAATATTGCCTTAAACAGAAAAAGAGGCTACGGAGAGTCATGTATGACTGATTTAGAATTAGCTGTAGCTCCCATGCACAGATTATGTAAGAAAGCAGGAGCAGACAGAGTAAGTGAGGCCGCAGCAAAAGAACTAGCAAAGGCACTAGAGGAAATTGGCGTTAAAATCGCAAAAGAAGCTTTAGACTTTGCCATGCATGCTGGACGCAAGACGATTAAAGCTGAAGACATAGAAATCGCTGCTAAGAAAGTCATGGGAAAATAAGCAGTAAAGTTCCATTTTCTTTCTTTTTTGTTTTCCGTTTATAGTTTGTACTCTAGTGCTCGGAAAAATTACAGACCCCCTTTTAAAGTTTTCAAAATGCTTTTGACAACGGAAGATAACAATAGGAGACCTACCTCTATCTTTTCTGCGGCGGAATAGAACCCCTCTGTAGTTACGTGCATTGATTGACTATTAGGCTCCAAATATGCCGATTGAACCACACAGCCTTCAGCCAACTTTACCTTCTTAATGAATCCCCCTCTAAGAGCATTTGCGTCGGCTTGTGATTTAAGACTGAAGTTTCTTGCCTCAGAAGACGGCTTTCTTGGTGAAATGGCTTCCAGTTTAGGCTGTTGCTGAGGAGTCCCATAGGAATTGGAAGTACTCACGCGCAAACCCCACTAACCCAACGTGATTGCTCCAGATGACTAGGCTAGGCTTGTCTTCACCGAGGAAAAGCATAGCTTCCTTACCATCCGCAATGACTCCGCCGCCGAACATGTGTTCCCTGAACTTAAGTTCGGTGATTCCCACCACTTTCTTGAGGAAGAGCCAGTCTCCGCGTTTTCCTGCAGCCATGAGCTTCACCGTCACCGTTTTCTTTACATCGTTTAGAGGCGATTCGACCAAAGCAATCAGCGGGCGCGTGAACGCTGGCGCCGCAATCATTACCTCGCGATTCGCCTTCTTCAAAACTTCCTCAAGCTTAGCTAACACCGCCTGTTGCCCGTGGAGAATTAGTATGTCTGGTCGTTCCACAAGTTCACGTTTCTCATAGAGCGGCTGCAACTCTTCCGCTAACCGTTTCTCCCAGCCTTGGTACTCATCTTCCAGCCTCCGTTTCGCGGATGCTGTGGCTTCGAGAGGTGGAACAGGATAATACTTGAACGGGCGCGTTTCCGTGCTTTTTATCCAGCCTTTCTGCTTCAGCGAATTCAAAACTTCGTAGGTTTTGCTGTAAGGGACTTTGCCTTCGCGGCTGATTTCCATAGCCGTCATTTGCCCGCCTTCGAGCAGTGCAATGTAAGCGTCGGTCTCGTAAGCGTTTAATCCCATTTGCTTCAGGATTTCTCGTGTTCCCTCGCTGACCGACACGTGTCTTTCCCCTTTTTCACCTTAGGAAACGTTTGGAAACATTATTATGTATTGCACAGTTCTTAAGCGCTTCCATAGCAGTGACTAACATGAATCCCATTAAGAACACGAAGAGCATCTGCCCCGAATGCCTAAAGGCGCTGAACGCCACAATATTCGAGGAAGACGGCAAAGTCTTTATCAAGAAAGAATGCCCAGAACACGGGCCTTTTCAAGAACTTTACTGGTCCGATTACGAACAGTATAAGCGTGCGGAAAAGTTCAGGTACGACGGCGAAGGCATCGAAAACCCGAGAACAAAAACCGCCAAAAACTGCCCCCAGGACTGCGGCATCTGCCCCGAACACAAATCCCACACCGCACTAGCGATAATTGACGTCACGAACAGGTGCAACCTTACTTGCCCAGTTTGTTTCGCCAACGCGGCGGCTGCGGGCTACGTTTACGAACCAACCGTGGAGCAGGTTGTTGGCATGCTTGAAAACCTGCGTTCAACAAAGCCAGTTCCCGCCACAGCGCTTCAGTTCAGCGGCGGTGAGCCAACCATACGCAAAGACCTGTTCGACCTTGTTCGAAAAGCGAAAGAACTCGGTTTTCGCCATGTTGAGGTTAACACGAACGGTGTTCGAATCTCACAAAGCGTGGAATACGCGAAGGAAATGAAAGCCGCAGGCGTAAGCACAGTATACCTTCAATTCGACGGGTTAACGCCTGACGTTTACAAGTTCATCCGCGGATTAGATCTTCTCGACCTGAAAATGAAAGCCCTCGAAAACCTTCGCCAAGCAGGATACAACAGCGTGGTCCTCGTAGTAACCTTAGTGAAAGGCATCAATGACAGCCAACTAGGCGACATCATAAACTTCGCCGCCAAAAACTTCGACGTGGTCAGATGCGTAAACGTGCAGCCAGTCTCACTATGCGGAAGACTACCACCGCAAGAGCGAGAGAAAATGCGCATCACAATCCCCGACTTCATGCGACTAGTGGAAGAACAAACGAAGGGCGACATCAAAGTCTCAGACTTCTACCCCATTCCAGTAGTCGTGCCAGTATCCAAAGCCGTAGGCGCCCTGAAAGACAAGCGGTACGTCGAGTTCACTGCACATCCGCACTGTGGCATGGCAACGTTCGTGCTGGTTGAAAACGGCAAGCTAACACCAGTCACAAGGTACGGCAACATCGAAAAGTTCCGGGCTTCCCTGCAGAAAGTCTATGAAGACGCCCAGAAGGGAAGCAAGAGCAAAGCCAAACTCCGCTTAGTCGGTGCTGCACGCCACATGAAGTTTAGTTTCCTCAGAAAATACGTGCTTCGTGTGTTGATGGAGGGCGACTACCAATCGCTAGGAGATTTTGCGCGGACAGCGCTTATGATTTCGTCAATGCACTTCATGGACCCGTACAACTTTGATTTGGAGCGTGTGCAACGTTGCGTTATTCATTATGCGGTTCCCGACGGGCGAATAATACCGTTCTGCACCATGAATTCTATCCACAGACAAGAGGTGGAGAAGAAACTGGGCGTTCCAATCAAAGAGTGGAAGAGCAAGCATAAGGTTGAAATAAGCCAGCCTTTCTAGTTTGCTAAATCATTCAATCTAGCAGGAAGTGCTTAAGAAAAATGGGTGGAAAAAAGAAACTCGGCTTAAAACAGATGGAACGCCAGCAGGTCAAAGAAGACGACGAGAAATCTAAAGACAAGAAGAAAGAGAAAGCAGGACCGCCGAAAGAAAAACGAACAATCATAGGCGTGGTTCCGCCAGACGCAAAAGATGCAAAAATTGTGGCCGAGATAAGAAAGATGAACGTGCTAACACCATATGCAGTCGCCACGCGGTTCGGCGTACGAATAAGCGCCGCCAAAGATTTTCTAGAGCAACTAGAGCAAAACGGTGCCGTTCAACTCGTTTCAGGAAGCCACAACATAAAGATTTACAAGCCCACAGCAGCTTAAACATTAAAAACATATTTTGTTTCCATTGGTGCAAGGAGCTTAATCCTGTTGGAGTTTCCCGAAAGAGTTTACACTCAAGATGAACACAAGACAGCCAAACAACTAATCGACAACGGCTACAAACATCGCTTAGCCGTGGAAGGCAGTCTCGACTTCAGGCAAAAAGTTTATCGCGCTTTGGAACTCGTTAAAATCGCTGATTACTACGAGTTTCTAAGAACCTATATAAAGAAAATCATCGAAATTGACGGCATAACTCAGCTTCGCGAAACAGAAGTAGCCATTTGGGCAAACAAGTTTGCCGTTGAAAACCCAGTTGATGCTGCAAGCCTTTTCGTCCAAAAGTCCTATCATATGAAACAATACATAGACGGCGAAATCTATTACGGTGGCGCATCTGAGAAACGTTCGGTCGAGAAACGCATGGAATTCCTGGAGACGTTGAAGAACAAAAGCCACGAGAAAGAAGTCAAGGACGAATGCGAGCGGCTTCTGCAGATGTGGAAAGACAGCTCACTGGCTTACTAACTGTTCAACCCTGATTCTTGTTCCGCTTTTCACTTGTTTGAATAGTTCAAGGTTCTTTGTGACTTTGCCCAGGATGCTTACGGGACTGTAGGGTTGCGACTGTCCATAGAACACGCATAAAGCGCTTCCCATTGGCCAGAACGCTATGGTTCCAGTTTCAACTGTTGGTTTGGCTTTTTCTTCGCCCATTTTCACTGGGATTTCGAAATAGATTTCTTCTTTCCACAGCGCGGCTCTGCCTTCGATTGGTAGTTTTCTGACCAACGTATCCACTGATCTGGGTGCTAAGAAGCGGACGAATTCTCCTTCTGCTTCGCCAAGTCCTTCGATGAGAAATTTTATTTTTATCCGTGAAATGTCTTCTTCAGCAGTCACTTTTTTTCTTCCCCCGTCAGAAAATTATCTAGTATCTCTTCGAGGCAGATTGGTCCTAGTACTTGTAGATCGTATTTAACTATTACAGCTGGCTTGTTCAAGCTTATCACTCTTCTCAAATCGACTGGTGTGCCGATTAGGACCACATCGCAGGGAGTTGCATCTATAGTGTCTTTAAGCTCTGCTATTTGTCTTTCGCTGTAACCTACCGCAGGAAGAATCCTGTTTAAGTGTGGGTACTGCGCGTAAGTCTCTTTTATCGAGCCGACAGCGTACGGTTTAGGGTCGACGATTTCTTTTGCCCCAAACTTTTTTGCCGCAATCGTCGCGGCGCCGAAAGGCATGTTGCCATGCGTCACCGTGGGACCATCTTCAATGACCAGAACTCGTTTATCCTTGACCAGTTCAGGCTTATCTACGGTTATTGGCGAAGTCGCGTCTAAAACTAACGCGGTAGGGTTGACTGATTTCACGTTGGCTTTTACCTGGTCAACTTTCGCTGGGTCTGCTGTGTCGACTTTGTTGATTATTACAATGTTTGCCATTCGCAAGTTAACTTCGCTGGGATAATAGGTTAATTCGTGTCCTGCCCTGTGCGGGTCAGCAACGACCACGTGCAGGTCTGGCTTGAAGAAGGGTACGTCGTTGTTGCCGCCATCCCAAACAATAATATCTGCTTCTTTCTCAGCTTCTCTCAAGATTCGTTCATAATCGACTCCTGCGTAAACGACAATGCCGCTGTCAACGTGTGGATCATATTCCTCTCGTTCTTCGATAGTGCATTTGCATTTGTCGAGGTCTTGGCGGGAAGCAAAACGTAGCACGATTTGTTTTTTCAGGTCGCCGTAAGGCATGGGGTGCCTGACGACTACGACTCGCAATCCTTTTTCTTTGAGGATTTTGGCGATTTGTCGTGAGGTTTGGCTTTTTCCTGCTCCTGTTCTGACAGCGCAAACGGATAAGACTGGCACGTTGGCTTTCAGCATGGTTGATTCGAGTCCTAGTAAGGTGAAGTCTGCGCCGCAAGCCAGAACTATGGATGCTTTATGCATGACGTCTTGGTTGGAGACGTCGCTGTAAGCGAAGAAGACTTGGTCGATTTTGAATTTTTTTATTAGTTTTGGAAGTTCTTCTTCGGGGTAAACAAGTATGCCATTCGGGTACGCATCACCGGCAAGTTCGGGTGGGTAAATTCTGCATTGGATATCTGGGATCTGGGCGGCGGTGAACGCCATAACTTTGTATTCGGGGTTGTTTCTGAAGTAGACGTTGAAGTTGTGGAAGTCTCTGCCTGCTGCGCCCATGATGATGATTTTCTTCGGCATGGTATCCGCTCTGAAAAAACTTAAGGTTGGATACTATTGAAGGATGGGATATAAACGTTAACGACGGAGTTTGCGCTTTGATTAGGAGAAGTTGTTCAAGTTGTTGGCTTGCTCGAATTCTGGGAGGTTGCTTTCTTCAAAAGCTGTGGGCAAACCTTTGATTAGTATTCGGTCGTTTTCGGCAAGGGTCCTCCAGAATTTTGTTTCCTCGAGTTGCTGCTTCAGGTGTTTTCGTGTTTCTTTGATGAAGTCGGCTTTTTCAACTTCTGAGAGTGAGAGAAAATCGATTCTTTTTGGCTGGTTGTTTTGTGTGCTCATTTTACGTTTCCCTTAACGGGGATATCGTATGTCTTAATAAATCAGTTCCTTCCAGAATTGACACATATCAAAATCCGATATGCCAGTTTCATTCAAAAGATGTGCTTGGAAAGGCGAATAATACGTTTCTTAGGCTTTGCCTTTTTCTTCTTTGCCGAAGTACTTCGTCCACTTCAGCTTCCGCGCGTCTCTGCCGAAACTTAACGTGCTCTTCTTGCATTTCCCCGAACAGAACCACAGAATCGTCCCGTCATTCTTGACGTACATCATGCCTGTGCCGGCTGGGAAATCGTTCCCGCAGAATGAGCATTTTCTCGGTTTCGGCATCGCTACTACTCCGCATTTTTATCTGGTAATTTTCTTCGCTTCGCGTTCTGTTTCTCTGAGCATTAAGATATCTTGAACTCGCACGGGGCCTTTAACGTTTCGTGATATGATGCGCCCTTTGTCTCTTCCTTCGAGAATGCGAACTCGGACCTGCGTTATTTCTCCAGTCACGCCTGTGCGTCCTATGATTTGGATAACTTCTGAAGGAAAAAGTTCTCCTTCTGCGGCTTTCGCTTCTTTGCTCATCACTGAGGTCCTCTTTTAACTTGCTCAAGCCGCGTGATGATTTCCTTGATTAACCCCGTAGCTTCCCCTTCCTTGATTATGCACGCCGAAGCGCATGGAACATCAATACCTATCGCACTGCCAAGTTTCTCCTTGCTAGGAACGAATACATAGGGGATTTTTCTCTCGTCGCAGAGAATCGGCAAATGTGCAATAACTTCTGGCGGATCAACATCCTCGGCAATAACTACGAGTTTTGCTTGAGCTCGCTCAACAGCTTTCGTAGCCTCATTTGTACCTTTTCGAACTACGCCTGTTTTTGAAGCGATTTGCAGGGCTTCATAGGCTGCATCGACGACTTCTTTCGGTGCTTCATACTTTACATAGAATGGTTTAGACATAAGCCTCACCCTTTGAAGGCACAGTCTTATCCACACTTCTTATTTATGAAGCTTTCGACCAGAAAACACGCGATGTATCTTTCAGTGGAACCGCTATGGTCGAAAGGTTTATATGAACATTCACGTTGACCTAATCATTTTCCGAGAGGGGGATGTGTTTGCAGCGCCTAGGTAGAATTATCAATCTAACACCATCCCACAATTTTATCGTTAAAACCGAAAAAGCCCCGAAGATCGGTTTATCCGTTGTCGACCAAAACTTGAAAGTTGTCGGTAAAGTCTTTGATATAATCGGTCCAGTGTCCGCGCCTTATGCGGTGGTGCGACCCACCGTTAAAGAACCTGAAAAAATGGCAAACCAGCAACTCTACCTGCTCCTCTCGAAAAAAGAAAGGAGCAAAATGGAATGAGTAGTAACAACAATCTTCGCGAAAATATTGATCCTTTATCAACAACTCAACGGGTTGAACCCGCCAAAGTTCAATCCTGCCCCGAATGCGGCAGCACCCGAATCATGCGCGACTACGAATGCGCGGAAATAGTTTGTATGGACTGCGGTTTCGTGGTGGCAGCCAAAATCGCTGACAGAGGACCAGAATGGCGGGCTTTTGACGATGAACAAAGGTCAAAACGAACCCGAGTCGGCGCCCCATTAACCTATACTATTCACGACAAAGGCTTGTCAACGACGATTGACTGGCACGATCGCGACATCTATGGCAAAAGCCTCTCGCCTGGACAGAAAGCGCAAGTTTACCGTCTCAGGAAATGGCAGCGCCGCATACGCGTTTCCGACGCCACAGAACGCAACTTGGCTTTTGCCTTGTCTGAAATCACAAAAATCTCCAACAACCTGAACCTGCCCAAAAACATTCTCGAAACCGCCTCAGTAATCTATCGTAAGGCGGTGAAGGAACGGTTGATTCGTGGGCGGTCTATTCAAGGCGTGACCTCTGCTGCGATTTATTTGGCGTGCAGGCAGTGCGGATTGCCCAGAACCTTAGATGAGATTTCTCAGTCGTCAACGGTTAACAAGAAGGAAGTAGGTCGAAGTTACCGTTTCCTAATCAAAGAACTCAACTATTCCATCCCGCCGCTGAGACCAAGCCAATACATAACCAAATTCTCCAATCAGTTGACGATGCAGGGGAAAGTTGAGGAAATTGCTCATAAGATTTTGGCGGCTGCTAAGGAGCTTAAACTCACCTCGGGTCGTGGTCCCACGGGAATCGCGGCAGCTGCAAGCTACATTGCCTCCGTGTTGACTGGGGAGCGGAAAACGCAGCGTGAAATTGCAGAGATCGCGCAGGTTACTGAGGTTACGATTCGAAACCGCTACAAGGAACTTGTCGAAAGGCTGATGTTCCAAATAAGCATCTGATTCCCCTGTTCTTTTCAACACGCTGGCAAGTAAACACATTTTTAAGCCTTAACTCGTTATTCTGTCAAGTCAGAGGTTCATTGGTTTGGTGCAATGTCCCAGTTGCGGAACGATAGTCGAGGTCGCCGTCAAAAGCTGGCCCGTTTCCTTCAAGAAATGGGGCGAAGACTGTGCGCAGCCTCAGTTTCTCATTGGCATTTTCGAGTGCCCAAAATGCAAATCAAAGTTCAGGTCAAGTGTTGAATCTTCAGCTAGACCCGCCGAAACCCCGAAATTTCAGGATTTGGTGGAGAAAGTCAAAGACATTCAAAATGGGCTTATGCAGACCAAAAAGACTCTGCACGAGAAGATTAGTAGGATGGAGACGGATCGTGGTTCTTTAATGTTGGAGATAGGGGATTTGAAGAAGGACGCTGAGTCCCGTGCTGATGCACTCGAGGATGAGATTTGCCAGCTTCGTGAGGAAATAAGGTCTCTGAAGGAGCTTTTGGGCTATAGCGGAGAAGAAACAAAGTAATTTCAACTTTCCAGATGTACGTTTTTCCGCTGAAAGGATAGGTATTTTTTTAAGCATGTTGCAGTAATAGTTCGTTTCATGCCGTATCACTTCACGTTCGACCTGTCTCCAGTTCCACGATTCTTCTTCACAGAAATCGCCAGAATCAGCTACCAAAAAGGAATGCACAAAACACTATTCAACACGCTTCAAGATATTATTAAGAAGTTCAAGATTCAGGAAGCCACGGGACTCAACCTTTCAGACGCGGTTGTTGTGATTCAAGACCTTGTCGAGCTCCAAGCGGTTAATCTTATGGAACGGAAAAAGTTCCTGCAAACCAAGAAGCGTGCCCTTCTGCTTCCGCACTGTTCAAGAAAATACATGGATAACCGATGCAAAGCTAACTTTGACGCGGATATTCCATCTTACGTTTGCGCGCATTGCTCATCTGACTGCCTAGTTAACAAGGCAGATTCCACAGCCCGGAAAAAAGGGTACGACGTTTACATCCTGCCAGGCGGCTCCTGTGTAACGAAAATCTTGAAAACCTCCAAGTACGATGGGATTGTTGGAGTGGCATGTGGAGAGGAAACCAAGCTTTCAGGTGGGCTTCTCAGCGAAACGGGCGTGGCTGGGCAAGCTATTCCTTTGATTAAGAACGGGTGCGCCAACACAGTCTTCAATATGGAGACACTGATAAAGACGCTTTGAGTTGACTGGTTTTCCTTGATTATTCGCATTCAGCACTAGTTTAAGCAATGCTAAGAAGCTTTTTCAACAAGTAATTGCAAGGCCAATAATAAATAAGAATCAAGAAGTTTACTTTACTAGCTCTCGTTTCTTCCATCGCAGGTTCTTGCCACGGCACTTCCTGCACTTCGTAGCCGTCGCAGCATTCGTGCCTCCGCAGTCCCTGCAAATCTTCTTATAAAGCCTAGCTTTCTGCGCTATAGCTTTCTTAACTGGGTCAAGTATCGGCATTTCACGTCTTCCTTTTCTGAGCTAACACTCAGATGATTGCCTGTCAAATATACCTTTTGTCCAAAACCCTACGCCTTCAACACCCTACGCAGTAGCTCCGGCACCTCACTCGGCTTCTTAGCCACACCCACATCTACACTTCGAAAAGCGTCAACCTTGCTTTGCGCCGTTCCAGCTTTGCCCATGATAATCGCGCCAGCATGCCCCATACGTTTCTCAGCAGGGGCAGACCGGCCAGCCACGAAAGCCACAACAAGCTTCGGATAACCTGTCTTCTCAATGTACTCTGCTGTCAACTCTTCCAAATTGCCGCCAATCTCCCCAATCACGACAACCGCCGCAGTCTGCAGGTCGGCTTTGAACAACTCCAAAGCTTCAACGAAGTTGATTCCAGTTATCGGATCTCCGCCGATTCCCAAGCATGTGGATTGCCCAATCCCCTTCCTTGTTAAGCTGGAAGCTATTTCATATGTTAAAGTGCCGCTTCTCGAAACCACACCCACGTTGCCTTCTGTGAAGACGTGTGAAGGCATTATTCCCAGTTTGCACTTTCCAGGAGTGATGATTCCAGGCGTGTTCGGTCCGATAACCGTTGCCTTTTCGTCAAATGCGTGAGCCATTATGCCAATCGAGTCCTTAACTGGAACATGCTCAGTCACGATGACGACAGTTTTGATTCCTGCATCCAAGGCTTCATGCACCGCATCCGCCGCTGAAGAAGCTGGAACGAAAACAATCGAGGCATCTGGCGAATGTTTCCGTGTTGCCTCTTCAACCTTGTCGTAAACTGGCATGCCACCGACTTCGGTTCCGCCTTTGCCAGGCGTTACCCCTGCAACTATCCTTGTTCCATAATCGAGCATTAGCTTCGTGTGAAAGGTTCCCTGCTTTCCAGTTATGCCCTGAACAATCGCCACAGTTTTCTCGTCGATTATTATTCCCAATTCCGCGCAGTTTCCTAAACTTTCGAGAGCCTAGCCACAAGCGCACTCATCATCACGGGCAAAATCATAGACGCATCACCCTCAACCATTATGCGTTTAGCTTTCGCGCTTATTTTTCCCCACGAAACCGCTTCCCTAGGTCTGGCGCCGCTGAGGCTGCCATCCCACTCGTCCGCCGTGCTCACGTAAACCACGTAGTCTAAGCCGTCTTTGAACTGGTTCCACCAGATAGTGTGATGCTTTGATATTCCGCCTCCAACGATTAACGCGCCTGTTTTTTTTGCGTCAAAAATGATGCCGTTTAGTTCGCCTGAATCCTTAAGCAAGTTAAGCCTGAAGTCGTGGTCTTGGCTGAAAAGCCAGGTTTGGTAGCCAACTGCGCCATCGGTGATTCCGGGAACGTAGACTGGCACGCCGTGCTTGGCTGCCCAGTAAAGGATTGAGGTTTCGTTGCAGCATCGCAAACCAATTTCTCGGGTTAGTTGGCTGGCTGAAAGTTCGCGTTTGCCTTCTCCGTAAAGCTCCTGCAACAGCGCTTGGATTTTCTGTTCGATTATGATACCATAACTTTCATTCGGAACAAGCACGTTTCCGAGGCGGTTTACGCCTTCCTCATGGAGCTTGGTGTCATTCATTACGAATGAGCCGCGATAATAGTCTTTCCAGCACCTTGCCAAATCATGATCCAACGTGCCACATGTGGTGATGATTACGTCGACGAGTCTTCGTTTGACGAGTTCCTTGAAAACGCCTCTTGTGCCTGTCGCCACAAGATTCCCCGTGAACGAGAGAAACTTGACACAGTCCTGTGCCTTAATCATGCCTTCTAGGATGTGAACGGCGATGGCGGTTTTTCCCGCAGTGAATCCCCAAGCATTTTCCATCTGCATTACTAGCTCGTTCACGGTTGTGTCTTCGGAAAACTCATAATCTTTTATAGCTTCTTTTAACAAGCCGATTTCCTCGCTACGCAAACCTGTAAGTGCTGAACCGCTTTATTTGCGTTTTCTGACGTGGCAGGAAGAGATGAGATAAAGATAGATAAATATGCACCGCGAATAATCTCTGAAAACAAAAAGATAAGCCGATTAAGTAAATCCGAAAACTGCTAGTGGCATGGGAAGAGCATTGGGCAAGATGTTGACGAAAAACTGTCAAGATAAACAAATGAAATATGTACTCGCTGTTGGGGATGGGATGGCTGATTATCCCATTCCAGAACTGGGTAACAAAACTCCTCTTCAGGCAGCATACAAACCAAACATGGACTCGATAGCAGCGAAAGGTCAAAACGGTCTCCTAAAAACAGTACCCGACGAATCGAATCCAGGTTCAGACACTGCGATTCTCTCAGTGCTCGGTTACGATCCACGACGGTTTTGTCCTGGTAGGGGCTCTTTGGAGGCTGCCGCCAGAGGCATCCAGCTAGAGGAGAATGACGTTGCTTTTAGGTGCAACTTAATAATGGAAGAGGATGGGATTCTGGTTGATTATTCTGCTGGGCACATAACAACCAAAGAAGCCGAACAGTTAATCGCGTCTGTGAAGGCGGCTTTCGAAAAACCTGGTGAAATCGAGTTTTTCTCGGGATTAGACTACAGGCATTTTCTTGTTTTGCGAAATCTTCCAGACTCAAACCTAATCGAGTGCGCTATGCCTCACGATTTTATCGGCGCGGAAATCTCAAGCGTCTTGCCTAAAGCCAAGTCTAAAGAAATGGAAAAAGCAGTGACTCTGCTTAGAAGGATAATTCTTGAATCAAAAGCGGTTTTGGAGGCTCACCCAGTTAACGTTGCTAGGCGAAAATCTGGTAAAAGGTCTGGGAACATGATTTGGCCATGGGGTTGCGGCGGAAAACCTTCCATGCCGTCGTTCATGGAAAAATACGGTTTGAAGGCTGCAGTCATATCGGCTGTTGATTTGGTGAAAGGCATCGGAATTTACACTGGAATGAAAGTCATTGACGTTGCTGGAGCCACGGGGTTGTATGACACAAATTATGAAGGCAAAGCAGCCGCCGCGCTGAAGGCTCTTGAAGATAACGACTTGGTTTTTGTTCACGTTGAAGCGCCAGATGAAGCGGGGCACGAAAGGGACTGTGAGAAAAAAGTTAAGGCGATAGAAGACTTTGATAAGAGGCTATTAGGTAATCTTCTTGCAGGCTTAAAAGAGTCTTATGTGATTGCTGTTTTGCCCGATCATCCAACTCCGATTAGGATTGGAACCCACACGCGGGATCCTGTGCCTTTTGCAATCCAGTCGCCATGTCTCGTGGCGGATGGGGTTCAGAAGTTTGACGAACTCTCGGCAAGGAATGGTGCCTTTGGTCTGGTTGAACATAAATCATTTTTGTCGCTTCTTCTTTCCTCAGCAAAATGTAGCAGATAGAGCCAGAATCAGTTGCTTATTCGGTAAGGTACGCTATGATTTTTGCGTACAAATCTTTGTCTCTCAAATCCTCGTAACCAGCGTAAATACTCGGATTATCGTTCACTTCAACCACGACGTATTCACCGTCCACTTCTTTGATGTCGACGCCATAAAGTCCTTTACCGACGACACGGCAAGCTTTCAACGCTGTTTCCCTTAGCCTAAATGGCGCGTTCTGTTTCTTCATCGACACGGTTCTGCCCCAGATGATAGTTGGTTTTCCTCGGAGTTTGGCGCCGTGTTTCCATCTGCCTTTCGGAATCATGTATTTGCATGCGTAGAGAACTTCGTCGTTTAGAACTCCTATTCTCCAGTCAAAAGCGGTAGGCACGAACTTCTGCACCGCCAAAACGTCGGATTTTTTAAAGTAGCGTTTGGCTACGTCGCGGAAGCTTGTTTCGCAGGCAGCTTTTTCAACATATCGGCTGAAGCTGGTGTAAGGTGCTTTTATGACGACTGGTTTTCCTAGCGTGTCGAAGATGTCGACGAGTTTTTTGTGGTGGAATTCATCCTTGTTCAGGAAAATTGTCGGGATGTGGGGCACGTTGTACTTCTCGAATAGTGCGTACTGGTGGATTTTGTTGGCGCAGATTTTTATGGATTCTGGATCGTCGATAACTTTCAGCCCTAGTTCCCACGCAGTTTTCGACACAATGTACGACGTGTACAGTGGGTCGGTGGTTGCTCGGATGAATACGGAGTTATATTTTGGGATTTCCGAAATGTCTTCTCGGAAGAGGAAGTGGAATTCTTGTCCCGTTTCCCCGGCTGCCAGCTTGAAGTTTTGGAGTGCGGATACTTCTCTGTGGTCGGAGAAGTTGTATTTCTCCACGAAACAAGCGATTTTACCCACTGAGAGTTTCACCCTGCTTCGAAAGGAGCGAAGCTTCTCTGGAAATCGTTCTTAAATCGCACGGGGAGAGTTCTTCGTTTCCGATAGGCTGGAGACCTGATAGGTAGGCTTTGTCGTCGACTTTTTGTATGTGCAATGTGCAGATCGGAATCTTGAAGAGACTGTAAACTTTCTCCACGATTGTTTTTACGCTCTTATCCTGCTCGTTGCATTTGCCGAAAAACGATTTACACGAAAACAACTTGCCCTTAAGGGGTTGGGCGCACACCGCAAATTTATAGTTCATTCCTAAACTTTTCACCGCTCTGTACAAGGCAGATTTGTTGTTTGCTGTTTTGTAGCCTTCGTGGATGAACGGGTTTACAGCGAAAATTACCATTGGAAAATCGAGTTCGGAGGTTATTTTTTTCACTGAGTCCGTGACGACAAAGGGCACAGTTGGTATTTTTGCTCTTGCAGCTCTCAGAAGAAGAATTGGTGTCCTGTTCGCGTCTATGATGTCTTCGCAGGACGGAATCACTTGATTGCCCAGGATTTCTGCGTGCAGGGAAACGTAGTACCCTGTTTTCATGTAGCGGTAATCGTTGCTGATGTTGAGTGTTGAGTCTTTTATTGTCGATGCCAAAAACTTTGCAGGCTTCATAACTCGAAGATTATTAGTTAGGTCGATGTTTGAGACGACCAACATCAGTCATGGAACACCAGACAATCCAAAGAGCGATGTTGCCAGAGATATATAAGATTAACTATGACATGAAAGTGATAAAGCAACATGCTTTGTCCCCGGAGCTGTTGTGCGATTTTTGACCATAGGACCCTTTCACAAATTCAATATAGCCAATAATCTTTTCGACGATGGTCGGTAGTCTGGTTTAGTTATGTTTAAAATAGCCCTTCTGTACTTAGTCGCATCTGCGATATAGACGAGTAGTTGGGGCGTTTGCCACGTACAAAACGTTAGAGGTTATGGGTCCGGAGCACGAGTTTTCTGTCGTCAACGAAGAATTAGCTCCTCTACCAATCGTTGACCTGGTTATCCGAGATTTTTGCGGAAGAGTCGTTAACTTCGTGGAGCAGCCTGGCTTCACGTTTGGGAAAGAGCTTCAGTTGCACGTTATGGAGGTGAAGGCGAAAGAACCGTTCAATTCGCCTCAACTTTTCGAGGAAGCTATGCAGAACGCCGTAACGAAGCTTTTGGATTTCCTTGAGACAAAGTACCGTGCCCATCTTCTTGGAACAGGAATGCACCCGCTTCTCAGGCTTGAGGAGACCCGCGTCTGGCCTCACCGCCACAAAAAAATCTATAAAGAATACGGGAAAATCTTCAACCTCAAACAGCACGGATGGCTCAACATACAAAGCCTCCACCTAAACCTCCCGTACTCAAACGAAGCGGAAGGCGTTCGGTTGCATAATCTGCTTATGGGCTTGTGCACTTACATGCCCGCCATTTCCGCGTCCTCGCCAGTTTACGAAGGCGCGTTCGGCTCGAACGTTGATAATAGACTCTTTTTCTACAAGGAGAATCAGCGTGAAGTGCCATCTATCATTGGCGACATTGTTCC
>DATEAU010000167.1:0-2798 GCA_035288165.1 Bathyarchaeia archaeon | reverse complement strand
CTGCTATATTTTGGAAGGCTAAAAGAAGAAACTATTAGTGCCTGTAATGATATATGAGTGTTTAAAGCAAGAGAAATCCTTACAACATGTTTGCCCCAAAATCTAAAATCGCGTCTTCTTTAATCATTGTCTTTCTTGCAGTGGCCACTGTTCCTGTTTTAGCTGTGGATTACAATCCTGGAGTTTCAAAAGGACACTATGCAAAATACGGAAATTTCGTAGGAATAGGTCCGGGTGTTGAAGTTTTTAACGATTACGATTGGCAGAGAGTGGATGTCGTTGACGTTTCTGGAAAGGAAGTCACCCTGATTTCAACGGGGCAATTCAAGAATGGCGTGGCTACGCCAGGCAATGGCACCGTTGAAGTGTGGAACGTTGAAGCTGGCACGAGAAATGGAACCCTAAGCGTTCAAGGATCCATCATAGCCGCAAACCTAAACGAAGGCGATGCGATACCTCCACCCAACACGTATGCTATAAACAAAACTGAGACTCGAACGTACTTAGGTGTTAGCAGAAGTGTCAACATGCTCAACGTGACAATCTCGACACCTGATTACGAAACGACGCTGACGTTTATCTATGATAAAGCCTCAGGAATGCTGTTGGAATCTTCCTCGCGGACAACGCCAACAATAGCTGAGTCCACACCATCGGAATATTCATACGGCGTTGTTGAAACAAACATCTTCGGCATATCGCCAACTATAGGTGTTCCGGTGGAGTACATTCTTATCGCAGTAATCGTGTTCCTGGTTATCATCATTTTTGTAGTTGTAGCGTTGCTTCTTAAGAAGAGAGCAAAATAAGCACAAGAATCCATGAGTTTAATGAGGGGCTAATGTTTTTTTGAAATCTTTGTTACATTCGAGGGTTCCCATGCATCATAGTAGGGCATCCTGAAGACATATTGGTGGCAGACGGATAATTCTGAAGAGTAGATGTGACGCTCTGGTTCCAGTAGAAAATCTTCGGATATTTGCCCACGACTGGAAATGCTGGGTCTTCGTAAACTATGTCTAGGCGCAAACCATATTCCGAAAGGAGTTTGCGAGAGATTTTCCAGACTTGATCGGATTTCTCATCTGGTCCCCAATATCCCCATATTCTATCATCAGGGCGTCTCATGCCCCAGCCGTAGTTCTTGGGCAAGACTAATACCGCTTCAGCTTGGCTAAAATCTGGCAGACTCTCAGTCTTAGGTGTCATAACGATGTTCCAGAATTTTTCCAGAGACTCAAAATGTTCATCTTGCAATGTACCGTAGGCGTTTCCCTTTATCTGCGGATAATTAAAGAGTACCGCGTATTTGGCGCCTGCCTCGTACGCCGTGAGCATCTGATTGTAGATTTCTTCGCCAGTGTCAAGGTAAGGTGGTTCATTGTACTTCCACGTTATGATTGCACCCCACGTCTTGTTTTGCATTCGAGCGGCGCCTCTTATGAGGTCTATGTTTTGAGTGATGCTTTCGTTAAACCCGAGTTGTGTAAGCATAACGTCGTATCCGCCAAGGTAGTTGAACCAGTAAAGGACATAATCAGAAGTGAAGACAGTAAGCGAACTGTTCTTCAGCGGCGCAAGGTTCCTTTCAATTGCGTTTTTGGATAAGGCTGCGGCTTCATCAAGGTCATGAGGGTAGGTTCCGTTTAGAATACCGTCAATGGCGAAGGAATGTTCTCGGTATACAGTTGAGTTTTGTTGCTTCTGTGCGGTAAAGAATCCTGTCCAATTGTAATCAAGTGGAATTCCGCTTGGTTCATCATCGAAGTATACGCCGAGAAATTTTTCACCCCATCGCTGCTTAGCATTATTCAGCCAAGGTAGCTGCCAAGGCTGCTGGGGGTCAAACCAGCCGAAGTAAACTATGAGATATAGTCCAGCGTCTAACGCGTATTCGCTTATTTCAGTCATAACAGCCTCATTCTTGCTGACTGGTCCAGATTGGATAACAAAGAGGTTAGTGTATGATTTCACTCTATCTATGAGCAGCTTGGCTTCCGTGGTGGTGTTTCCTCCAAAGGTTACTCCGACATAGAATGAGGGTGCAATCTCCTTGTCGATAGTTAATATTGAGCTGCCCGTGGATGCGAGAGCGGTATTGACCGCAAAGGTAACTAACAGAATAGCCACTAGGGCACATACGACTGTTCCTTGTTTTCTTTTTCGATTCATTTGTCGATCACACTGCTCTACCTTTTCCAGGCAGAGGCTTACTTTAGATAGTTGTCGGGTTGTAAACTTAATAAAAAACAAAAAGGGATTCTTGGAAGTGGCTGTATTCCATCAACCTTGCGTTTGTTTAGCTCACGTCAACTTCTTGTATGAATGCGCCGTGCCAGTTGTGGTACCAGACTTGCCCTGTGTAGCCGTTAACGCTCAGCATGCCATAGGTCGTGCCCTCTGACTCAACCATAACGTGGTAGTATCCGTAGAACGGTGTCACTTCTCCAACTGTAGTTCCTGGGTAGTATGCGGTCAAGAATTGTTGCGCGTTCGCTTCTGCTTGGGTTGGAGTCACAGTCATCGTTGTGGTTGGGGTTCCCCAGATTCCGCCTAAGATTCCACCACGCATCATACCGTACTTTGTGTTCCACATCATGTTCGGACCCATTTCAGGATAGATGCTTCCTGTGTACTTGTTGATTAACAGTTCAAAGGCTCCGACGCCTGTGCTTTTCTCTGCGATTTGAACGTAGAAGTTTGCTGCGTACTCTTCAACTTCCGTCGCTGTCAAGTCAGGATTCCCGATCGAGGCAACGTAGTTTTTGGCAATGGTTACTGCGGTGGTTATGTTTAAT
>DATEAU010000166.1:0-3472 GCA_035288165.1 Bathyarchaeia archaeon | reverse complement strand
CTTTCCAGTTGGCGTCTGCTCAAAAAACGCGGACAAACTCCGAAGGTGGAAGCTGAGTTTGCCCGTGTCCACTTGAAGCGCATTAAGTAAGTCTGTGAAGGAACACTCGCCCTTTTCGCTGATTAAGCTGAGGATTTCCCTTCGCAGAGGATGCGCTATCACAGACAGTATTTTTGAAACGCTATCTTCATCAGTTGCCAATTCTAAAACCTGGCTTGTTCGTTCTCTCCCGAAAGTACGATTTTACGCATGCGCATCCCCCTATGAAAAGCTGGCTGTTATTTAAACAGCACTAAGAAAGAAATCTTCCTAAACGTTTTGTTCTTATTGACGAACGCGCATTCTTTCTATATATGTCATCGGCAGAAGTAGCGGTTCGTGTATTTCGCCAGCTCGAAATTGAAGATTTCAGGGTACTCCAAATCATCGAAACCGCAATGAGCAGACGCGAATTCGTTCCGAAAGACCAAATCGCAAAATACGCCCAACTGCCAATAGACAGAATAACCTTCACCCTCAACAAACTGGACGAGCTCGGCTTGATTTACGGCATGAAAGGCGCTTACGTTGGGCACACGCTGAACTATGCGGGGTACGACTGCCTAGCAATAAACGCCTTCGTCAAAGCAGGTTTAATTGATGCTTTCGGGCAGTCGCTAGGGGTGGGAAAGGAATCAGACGTTTACGGAGCCCTAACCCCGCAAGGTTCCCGCGTAGCGGTGAAGTTTCAAAGGCTGGGGAGAACAAGTTTCAGGCAGACAAGGCGCAAGCGAGGCTACACCGCCGAGCACGCTGGCTGGCTGTTTCAATCTCGTTTGGCGGCTGAGAAAGAATTTCAAGCTTTAAACCTCGTTTACGGGCATGATGTTTCGGTGCCTGAGCCTTTCAGCCAGAACCGCCATGCGATTGTGATGGGCTTTATTGATGGTGCCGAGTTGGCGAATTGGAGGGAACTTGAGAATTCAGAAAAGGTATTGCGGGAAATTTTGGGCAATGTGCGAAAAGCTTACGTGAAAGCCTGCGTGATCCATGCCGACCTCAGCGAATATAACATCATCCTGAAAGGCGACATGCAGGTATTAATCATTGATTGGCCACAGTTCGTGAGGACGGATCACCCTAACGCTGTCGAGTTGCTTGAACGTGATGTAGGAAATGTTCTTGTCTTCTTCAATCGCCGGTTCAGAGTGAAAACCTCGCTCGAAAAGATTATGCAGTATGTTTCTGGAAAAACTCGCGCCCTTTCGCTTAAGGCTTAGTGGCATCAAGAACTATGTATAACACATTATTTCCACGCAAGAGCACGTTGCCATAGTTAGCGAACAACTGGTCTTCTTTGCATTCAGTTGCGCCTTCAAGAAGAATATTCATGTGTCCATCGACCTTTATCATTTTGCCTTTGTATTCGCACCCGTTTTTGAGGACGACTTCGATGTTTCCGTGGAGTTGCTTGATAAGGACATTGAGAGGTTTCTTGCTTGGTTCCATCATAGCACCGTATTCCATTAAAGCTGATACATGCATATGCAGAACCCAACGAATATAAAAGTTTATCCTTAATGTTCTGCGCTCTCATCGGGCATCCGGAAAAATCTTCCCAAGCTTGAACAGCAAACACAAAGGTTCAGGATTCCTTCTAATTGCGGAAGAAACAACTATAAAAGCCGCTCTAACGGCTTGCACCGTTTCGATAGGCTTTGTCAACCCTCAAACGACCACAAGAAGAACAAGGCAAGGCTCTGATCTTTCGCTCAACATTTGGGCAATCTAACCGAAACAAACAAAACATCCAAAACACAATAACAACAGTTGAACAAGAATGCAGCGAACAGGCGTCGCCAGTTTACCGCTTCACGGCGGCAAAGCACCCGCATGGCTAACGGGCAGAATGCGCAAACTCGCCAAAGAAGTCAGCAGCATAATCATCGACGAGTACGGAACAAACACGTTCCTAATGCGCATAAGCGACCCATACTGGTTCCAAGCATTCGGTTGCGTCCTCGGCTACGACTGGCACAGCAGCGGCGTCACCACTGTCGTCACAGGCATCCTCAAACAGGCCCTCACGCCCGAAGAGCATGGCTTAGTGGTTTGCGGTGGAAAAGGCAGAACCAGCCGCCAGACACCCGCGGAAATTGTGGAAAAAGGCGAAACCCTCGGATTCTCAACAAGCTTCATTGAAAAGCTCACATATACGAGCAAGATGACCGCGAAAGTGGACAACACCGCCATCCAAGCTGGCTACCAGCTTTACCATCACGCGTTCATCATGGCGAAAAACAAGAAATGGGCAGTCATCCAGCAAGGCATGAACAGCGAAGACAGAACCGCGCGGCGCTATCATTGGCTCTCCGACACGACGGCCAGCTTAATCGTCGAGCCACACAATGCCATCGTCGGCACCAAACGTCCCAGCGTCCTGAACATGACTGCCAAAGAAAGCGAGGGCGCCAGAAAAGCCTCAGTTGACTTAGCCAAGGAACCAACACGTAAAATCATGAGCTTAATAGAGGAGGCCGCCCGACCCTTCAATCAGAAATCGCTAGGGGAATGGCTACCAAACGCCAACCCAAGGCAAAGCAACATTGAAGCATTACGGATGCCGCGGAACATTAGCTGGGAAACCATGAAACGCGCCTACGAATTCCAACCCACCAACTATGAACAACTCCTAAGCGTAAAAGGCGTTGGACCAGCCACTGTCCGTGGCTTAGCGCTAGTTGCGGAACTTGTTTACGGCGAGAAACCAAGCTGGAAAGATCCAGTCAAATACTCCTTCGCTTATGGGGGAAAAGACGGCGTCCCGTTCCCAGTTGACCGCAAAGCCATGGATGAGTCAATTAACTTGTTGCGCGATACAGTAAAAGCTTCACGAATCGGCGACACGGAGAGGACGCGTTCGCTGCAACGGCTCAGACGTTTCGTTCCTGAGAACGCAAACTCTTAAACAGAAAAAGCACACAGTAAGTTTCGGTTGGGGATTATCTTGGCGGAAACGAAAAAAGCGTCTTGGCTGAAGCTGGCTGGAGTCGCAGGCCTCCTCACGCCAGTATCAGCATTCGTATTCATAGGTCTCTCAATTGCGTCTTATCGATGGTTCAGTTGGACCACAAACGCACTCAGCGACCTTGGCGTGATACGAGGCGTCACGGCGACGTTGTTTAACTTCGGCTTGTTCCTAAGCGGACTCTTGGCGCTGAATTTCTCTGTAGGCTTATTCATCCTTTTCCGCGACAGCATCATCGGCAAGATAGGTGCCGGCATTTTCGTCCTAGCATGCCTGTCGCTTGAGGGAATCGCCATCTTCCCCGAGGACATGCGCCCCTTCCACTACATCTTTTCCGTAGCATTCTTCGTCCTCATGCCAATTACCCTTCTTGCAATTGCTGGATACTACTTGAAAACGCATCAGAAACGGATGTCTACGTTCACGTTAATGGTGGCGGTGATTGCGACTGTGCCTTGGGTGGTG
>DATEAU010000165.1:0-3728 GCA_035288165.1 Bathyarchaeia archaeon | reverse complement strand
CGAAAAAAGAAAGACAGAGACGATGCCCGCAAAAAGAAAAAACTCGACAGAACAGAAAGACAACAATCAAGACAAACTTAGACAGATTACCTTTAGTGCAAACACGCTCGTTTTCAGTGTCTTATTTCTCCGCATCTTGCGCCTGTTTCTTTAAGCATTTGCAGGAAGGTTGCCGTGCGTTGGCTGCAGGCTGCGATGAGCTGGTCGATTTCTGTTTCTTTGGGGAGAGATTCTCGAAAAAACTGAAACTAAACACCTTCCACCGGAGCAAGACATGGAAAAGCCGAAACCTGTCAGAGACCCTGACGGCTACCTTCCTACAATCTAACTGGAGCAGATAGAGGACAGGCTTGATGACAAATGCGATTCGCAGTAGCACTTTCTATGGAGAAGAACAACAACGGCAATTTTCCAAGAAAAAACAAGTTGATGTTCTTTCAAACTGTAGCTGATTGCTACCTGATCTGGGTAGAATCGATTCACTAATAACTTGTCTGACTATAGCTTTCGGGAGCCCCTACCCCCCTACCTTTTTCCGAAAACCGAAAACAGTTGTTTCTAGTTTTTTCATAAACAGGCTCATCGCAGCAGACTGGTAGAATGTGTAAAAAATATTTTTTTCTAAGCTTGGAAATGGAAGGTACAAAGTTGGCGGCTGTTCTCTGTTTTCATGTATGTGCAATGACTCTCGGTATGAAGCGTTTACCAAAGTCATGAACTACAACGATTTTCAAAAACCAGTCACACCAACAACATCATTATATTTTTTTCGTATTTCCTTAGCAAAAGCAAAACATTCCACTAAGATTATCAGAAATAAATATAATCCACCACAAGAGAAAAAACCAGCAATTCTGATAACCTATACAACAATCCATCTCCCCCACGATCATACTTTCCGGTATTACATTCCAAAAACAATTTGCTGATTCCCCTCGGGAAAAACGCTTTGAACCTTCCATATACGCAATGCACCACATATCAAGTGCACTGTGCATATGAAAGCCCAACTCAAACATTCTTCAAAAGAACTGTGGCAGTAGCAATGCAACTGCCTCTGCGAACAAATGCTTTACTGTACTGTTCCCAATATCGCGAGGGCACCAAATACTTTTACAGCAATCTACTAACAAAATACAAAAATAGAAATTTTCGCAGTTAGTTAGTGAGCTAACAAAATAACTCCCCCACCAGTATTCTGCTCAACCGCTTTTATAAGTGCTCAACATCATTGAGCAAGTGAAGTACATTAACATGCGAGGGAAGCCTGAGTGAGCAAAAAAGAAGGCTACAGAGAAGTATTGACTGGCTTAATGGACGAATTTCTGAAAACAGATAACCAAGAAGCCATTAGAGAATACCTTGCTTCAAACAGCAATCTTCCGGGTCCCAGAGGAAACCTCGAGTTGGCTTATGCCTTCGCCGACGTGGCAGAGTCCTATTCAGCCAAGCATCCTAAAGAAATGTGGGCGGTTGCAACAGGGCTTGCTAAGGTCTCTGCGAGTGAAGCGCCGGCGAACAATCCGAAAGAACTAGTTCCGTTTTGTGGTGCCTTAGCGATTGGAGCTCTCGGGTCAGCCCATGAAATTTTCCGCCAAAACGCTTTTGCTATCCTAAAGAAGCTTACCTACGATTCTCGCTGGAGAACGCGAGAAGGAGTTGCCATGGGCATTCAAAGATTGATTGCAAAACAGGGTCAGAAAACCCTGAAAGAGCTTGACAATTGGGTCATGAAGAATGAGTGGCTTGCTATGAGGGCTATCGCGGCGGGCGTGGCTGAACCGGCATTATTGAAGAATGAAGAGATTGCCAAAGGAGCCTTCGCTCTTCACAAAAAGATTTTTGCCCAGGTACTCGACGCTGGAGAACGGAAATCTGCTGAGTTCAAAACATTGAGACAAGCGTTGGGCTATTCCCTGAGTGTCGTAGTTTGCGCCGTCCCAGATGAAGGGTTCGCGTACATGCGGCAAATCGCAAAGTCACACGATGCGGATGTATTGTGGGTGTTGAGGGAGAATTTGAAGAAGAACAGGTTAGTCAAGAACTTTCCTGCTGAAGTGGCGGTGGTAAAGAAGTTAGTTTCCTGAGCCCTTTCCCTCTAAGGTTGAGAGCATACTTCCTGTTCGGTAACCCTCAGCGTCAACCGTCACAAACTTGAAGCCTAGCCTTTTCAGCCTGCTAACGATTTTGTCCAGAACCTCAACGTCACAGAGCTGATTTCTCTCATCTCTTTTCACTTCTATCCTTGCTAACCCATTATGGTCTCGAACCCGCAGCTGCCGAATTCCCGTTAATTCCCTAACTATCTGCTCTGCCAACCCAATCCTCTTCAACTTCTCCCTGGTTATCCGCTCGTGAAAGGGAATCCTCGAGGCTAAACAAGCATTCGCAGGCTTATCCCTAACCGACAACCCGATCCTCTCGGCAACGCCGCGAATCTCTTCCTTAGTAAAACCCATCTCAAACCAAGGACAGTAAACATGCTTCATCTCCTTCACAGCCTTAAACCCTGGTCTATGATCCGCAAGGTCAGAAAAATTGGTTCCTTCAAAAACCGTCTCAAACCCCATTTCACCCGCTTTCTCTAGCAACCGCTTCAATAGTTCCTTCTTGCAGTAGTAGCATCGGTTTTCAGGGTTCCTGACGAAATTCTCATCCAAAAGCTCATCCGTCTCTACCACGATTAGCTTGATGCCGATTTCTTTCGCTATGCCTTTCGCCTCTTCCAACTCCTCAGGCGTGTACGTTGGAGATGTTGCGGTCACCGCAACCGCCTTGGCTCCTAACACATTGTGGCTGACTGCTGCAAGGGTTGAGCTGTCGATTCCACCTGAGAAAGCTACAACTACTCCATTTTTGCCTTTCTCTTTGATGAACCGTTTCATTTTTTCATACTTCTCGTCAAAGGTTTCCATGCAAATCACTTTTCCAGCAAAGTTTCTCTGGCTTTTGCCGTGATTATCTCGATGATTTCTCTAAGCGGCTTACCAGTCTTGTCTGACAATCTTTTGGCATCGTCATACTCAGGCTTGACTCGAATAATTCTGCCCTTCGCGTCTTTAGAAACCTTCACCTTCACTTGCTCTTTCAATTCATCAATGAGTACGTCCACTGTGAATGATTCACGATTCGTGATGTGCCTTTCACACGGGTACACTCTAACGCCCAACGTGCCCGTTTCCTCCACTATTACTCTCACAAGACGTTCAGCGTCCTTCTTATCCGCTATAACTTTGAGAATCTGACCAGGCCTATTCTTCTTCGTAAACATCGGGATAATGCTCACGTCTTTGGCGCCCTCACGCATCAACATCTCAACCGAGTTCCCAACGACTTCTCCCGTCACGTCGTCCAAGTTCGTTTCCAAAACCGCAACTTCGTCTTTCAAAAGCCAACCGTCAAAAGCTTTGCCTACCGTGATTCGTAGAACGTTAGGCATTTCCGCGAAGTCCTTGTTTCCAGCACCGTAACCCGTCTTCAACGGCCTCATCTCAGGGTAAAAAACGCTAATTTCCTCTGCCAAGTTAACCAGAATAGCTGCTCCAGTAGGCGTAGCTAATTCGGATTCAACTGGTCCTCCTCTAATAGGAAAATTTTTGCCTTGCAAAATCTCCAGAGTTGCTGGTGCAGGACTAGAAACTGTGCCATGTGAAAACTTGAACAAGCCTCCACCCACCGAAACTGGCGTTGCGTAAATTCTCGAATCGAATAATCCAAGGTTATCCAAG
>DATEAU010000164.1:0-22091 GCA_035288165.1 Bathyarchaeia archaeon | reverse complement strand
ATGATTGACCCAACTGTCAAGAGGAAGATTAGTACGTACATGAATATGCTGATGAGCGGGGAACACGTCATTTTGGATGTTGATCACTGGCTACTCTTCTTACGCCTTGTTGAAGCGTCTCCTGAGGCGGAGAAGTTTTGGGATGAGCACAGAAAAGTGGCTCAGTCTCACAGGGATCAGTTGAAAAGCAAAGTTCGTACGCCTGAAGAAGTCCTAAGAAGACTTGAAACCTGCAATTTTTTCAGAATGACCAAGAATTCGGAAAAGGATTTCACTTTAGTCTTGGGATCTGAGCTTCCGAAAAAGTTCGTTAGAATCCTTGTTGAAGAGTTTTTCTCAGGCGCTGGAATCAAGGCTGACATTAAGGAAAACTTGGCTAAGATTAACGTAACATTAAAGCCTTAGCCATATTTTTTTGGCTTTGTTACCGTTCGGTGGCTGTGAGAAAAAATGGAAAAATAGTTGTGGGTGAATTGCTGCCATCGTTACATGGGTGATAGCACAATCGATGTCTCTGTTCGAATTACGTTGGGATCTTTTTCAATTATTTTGTAAACTACCTGATTTATGTTCTCAAGAGATGGGGCTTCTAAGATCAGGACTGCGTCGTATCTTCCAAAGATTGCGTCGGCTGCCACAACTTCTTTGACTTTATCTTTTATCCTATTAACGACTTCTAAGGACGTTCCTGGCTTGGTGCTTATCAGGATGTAGGCTTTCAACTTGTTGCCTCCTTTGGTTGATTTTTGGATTGCTACAACAATAAACCTCACCCTTAATAAGGCTTGTGTATATGTCCATAATTTTCAGGAAAATATGTTCTTTCTTTCATTATTTCATAAGAATTATGAAAATGTATTAACTACATTTATATTATGCTGGACATATTTTAGCCTCTCATAAACAAAATTGGATAGAAGAAAAATGAGCACCTATTCAGAAAGCCAAAAGACCCAACATCCTGGAGAAATGAAGAAAACACTTGGTCTTTTCGGGTTAACCATAAACGCTATGGCGTTTATAGCGCCAGGTGCCTTTCTATGGTTTACAATTCAAGCGCAGGCAGCACAGGTGGACCCTGCTGGAGCTTCAACGGCTCCTGACATATGGTTCGGGCTGTTGCTGGCTTTAATGTTATCATTCTTGACTGCTGCTTGTTACGCGTGGTTAGCCAGACGCTACCCAGATGCCGGCGCAGGCAGTTCATATTACTATGCTCAGAGGGCGATGCTGGATAGGGGAAGTAGCAACCGGTCTGCACGCAACGCAAAATTCGGGGTAGGATGGCTCTCACATTTGTACTACTGGGTTTACCCAGGCGTCATGGTCGCGTTCATGGCGATCTTGGCTAGCTTTATCCTCCAAGCGTTCGGATTCGCCGTCACACCTTATGTTCAAGTGGGCATAGCTGTCGTGTTTTCGCTGGTTGTGGGCTTCATCGCCTATAGGGGAATTCAAGGATCAACAAGAACGAACTTAATCGTCAACGTCATACAGCTCACAATGGTGTTCTCCGTCACGATCATGGCACTCGCCTACCGATTCCTGAACCCCGAGCAGGTAACTTTCACCTTTACGAACATAGGCGACATAGTCTTACCGCACAACGCTAGCCACGTGCTCTTCCAAGCAGCTATCGCCATTCTAGTACTTGTCGGCTTCGAATCCATATCAGCTCTAGCGTCTGAAGCAAAAAATCCAAAGGACATCCCTCGAGCGGTAATGCTCTCACTGATAATTCAGGGAGCGATTGCCTACGTCTTCGGCTATTTCGGAGTACAGGCATGGATGAACTCTAAATATAGTTTCAGTGCAGCTGCCGTTTCAGGGGCACCATTAGGAGACATGGTTCGCATTATGGGCGATGTTTTCTTCGGTGGAAATGGCTTCGTACTCATGTTAATAGTTGCCGCAGCAGTTGTAGCCGCGGTGTTGGGCACGACACTGGCATGCCTAAACACTGGCGTAAGAGTAACCTACGCAATCAGCCGAGACACTGAAGCCCCAGAACCGCTGGGCAAGTTAGACACCAGATACGGTACCCCTGCTATTGGCGTATGGGTCTTGACGGCTGTCTCAGCGGCGATTGGTGCGTTCGGCGTGCTGTCTCTCAGAAACCTGACCGCAATCGTGCTGCTGTCGAACTTTGGAACATTCCTGCTATATGGAGCCACATGCATCATAACGATAATTGCTCTATCCAAGGAACGCCGCTCAATCCTGTCACGCTACATTATCCCAATCCTCGGCTTCGTAGCAAACGTAGTCATGCTAGGCGCAGTCGTCTGGTTAGGCTTCCTTGGCGGAAGCGACACCCAATGGGCGGCAATGTTTGCGATTGCAGTCACAGCAATATGGATGTTGCTGGGATTGGGTTATTTCGCCAGAAACTCAAGAAGCACGCCTTCACCAGTGTTCCCGTTTCCAGGCAAAGAGCGACCCGAAGACACCAAAACAAAATACAGCATCCATGGAGGCCAGAGAAGTTGAACAAGCACTTGATCTACTCTTCTTCTTTTTCTTTCGTTCAACCTTGTTATTGGATCATGGAATTTGCTGCTTCTGAAGGGCAAACTCTTAAATATGTAGTAGATGACGATTCCGAAGGCAAATCTATGCATATATCAGTTTGGTTCGCGCTAGATAATCTGTAATCTCTAGGTGTATCAAGAAATAGAGGTTTTTGCAAATGGCAATATTTGATGCTACGTTATTTCCTTTCGGCGTTGGACTCGTCGCAATACTAGTGGCGATTTTCATAATTCGTTGGATACTGAAGAAGGATTCCGGCACCGATCGCATGAAAGAGGTAAGCGGCTACATCGTGGTCGGAACAAGGGCTTACTTAAAGAGACAAATCAAAACAATCTTCCTTGCCATGCCCTGGCTAGCTGCGCTGCTCTCTTACTTTTTCGGTTGGCAAACCTCACTAACTTTCATTTGCGGAGCACTTCTCTCTCTGCTAGCTGGATACATCGGCATGAACGTTGCCGTAAGAGCTAACGTAAGAGCGACGAACGCCGCGAGAAAATCATCAGCAGCAACATTCAGACTCTCATTCATGGGAGGCGCAGTCACAGGACTGTTAGTGACTGGAATAAGCATGCTGGGCTTGTATGTTCTTCGACTAATCTTCAGTGGCCCTGAAGATCTTCAGGTGCTTGTCGGATTTGGGTTCGGGGCAAGCCTTGCCGCTCTATTCGCACAGATCGGTGGTGGAATATTCACAAAATCTGCGGATATCGGAGCTGACTTAGTCGGCAAACTCGAAGAGGGAATTCCCGAAGATGATCCCAGAAATCCAGCAGTTGTAGCTGACTTAGTCGGAGATAACGTCGGAGACTGCGCAGGAAGAGGGTCCGACTTGTTCCAGACGTTTAGCGACGACATAATTACTGGAATGATACTAGGTGTCCTCTTTGTTTGGAAATACGGACCTAACGCGATAATATTCCCATTCGTGCTTGAATCCGTAGGTGTTGTCGCCTCTATGATTGGAATATCAATCGTCAAAGAGCGAAAACGACTTAGTCACTCGACCGTTTTGTACATTGGCCTTCTGACCACGGCAATCATTGGAGCTGGCGGCTTGTTCATTCTGGCTAATTTCATGATGAATGACATTACACTCTTCTTGGCTGGGGTTTTCGGTATAATCGCAATGCTGACTTCTACTTTCGTCGCGCTCTACTACACGGGACTAACTGGCAAACCAGTAAGGCAAACGGCTGAATGCTCAAAGGGTGGTCCGGCAATAAACGTGATAACAGGTCTTTCATTTGGACTCCAATCTCCTATATTGCCAATAGTTGCAGTAATTGCTTCAATAGTGCTTGCGTACTGGGTCAGCGGAGGGTCAGCGTATGCACTCATCGCTGCGAACATAAGCACTGACATAATCATCACTTTCATCATGGCTTCTGACACTTTTGGTCCAATAACAGACAATGCAGGTGGCATAGCTGAGATGTCAGGCATCTCTGGTGAAGCGAGCAAAACGCTGGAAGGTCTGGACGCGGTCGGCAACACTATGAAAGCCGCCACAAAAGCGTATGCTATGGCTTCAGGCACTTACACGTCCTTTACGATCTTTGCCACTTACTTTGCTGCAGCCAGCATAATCGGGATTGATGTTACAACGCCTTATGCTATTGCTGGACTTTTCATCGGGGTGGCTTTGCCGTTTCCATTAGCTTCGTTAACGATAAGCGCGACAGCGAAAGGTGCTTTCAAGATGGTTGACGAAGTTAGACGGCAATTTAAAGAGATCTTGGGCTTAAGGGAGGGAAAAGCTACTCCGGACTACGCAAAATGCATTGACATTTCAACAAAGTTCGCTCTCAAGCAGATGGTGCTGCCAGGGCTTCTAGCGATTGCAGTTCCAATTACTGTAGGACTGTTGTTTGGTCCTACTCCGCTGGGTATGCTGCTGATCGGTGCGACCGCTTCTAGCGCCATGTTAGGATTTTTCTTCAACAACACAGGGGCATTGCTCGACAACGCCAAAAAGCTGCACGAGACTGGCCTCTGCGGAACAAAAGGATCTGAAAGCCACAAAGCCAGCATTGTAGGAGACACTGTTGGTGATCCGCTGAAGGACGTTGCAGGACCTTCTGTACTCATATTCATGAAATTACTTGGAATGACTGCCCTGCTGATGCTTCCAGCGATGCTTGGATAACTTTCTATTGAAGCCTTTCAAACCGGTTTCGCAGCTGAAGCGCCATTGCAAGTCCGCCGCTGCTACTGCTAGTCATTTGTGCGTTTGACAAATACTCGCCGCGCCTTTTGATTGAACGTAAATCAATTTCTAAATATAATGTACAGATGTTCGATAAAACACTGATTTTTCATAACAATTAAGACTTGTTCACAATAACCTTTATATGGCTGGGTGTAGCGTAGGTGCTCTATAAACCGAGATGAATAAAGATGTTTGACCTGATAACACTGTTCTGGATATGCCTAGGCGTGGCATATGCAGCATTATTTGTCGTAGACAACAAACGGTTGTCTAAGAAAAAGAAAGTTGTTTAAGACTTACTCGCTCACCTATTAAGTTTTATTACATACTTTGACAAAGCAGAATTCTATTCCCAGTTTTATAACTGGGTAAAACCTGCTCTAGAGAATGACAAATCCACCACATTTATCGCATTTCTTATCTACTATCACTTTTTCACCTATTCTTAGTGTCATGGAGACTAAGACGGAATTATGAGTCAAAACCTTATGGAAGCTTAAAACCCGTCCAGCGTTACCGCATAAGGACTTACCGTTTTAATCTCCTTTACTATGAAAGCACTACTATAGTCAACTTTCGAGTTTTTAGATTGATTTTCAGCTTCTTTTTCCATAGCCATAGTCGTGAACCAGAACCATGTCGGTGGTTTCGAGTTTCTTGTGGCTAGCAGTTGCTGAACCCGCTTGATGTTATTGGTTCGGTGAAATTCCATAGTTGCTTTCCAGTGGCGTTGCGTATATAGGTGAATTTGTCTTAATCGAGGATTCTGGAACGTTATTGCGATTCTGCCTCTTTGTTTGTCAAATAGGTTTCGTGTGGTTTGGGCGTTGGTGTTGAAGACGAAGTCTCCTGTTTTTTGGCAGAGCGTTTATCATGGCGACTGTTTTAGCTGGAGCTTTAACGATTCTGGCGAGGCTGCCTTTGACTGGATTGTTTATTCTTATGGTGCATGCTTTTTCGCGATGTCTGTCCACGGTATTTCGGTGGCTTCAGCAGTTTTGGCGCCTGTATCCTTAAGCACTTGCACGAAGATTGCTGTTCTCTTTCAGAACGAGACAAATCAGCTCCTGGTGAGCTAAAAAAGAAGAAGACAGCAGTATGTGCGCACGTTAGGTTTTGTTAGGAAATTTTTAACTCGAGACTTGTCTAAGTTCCTCTCTATGATTCTTTCTTTTTTGAATAGTGTCTCTAAATCCTCGTGCTGTGAGGCGATTATGGCTTTAAGCTCTTCGACGTCCATAGACAGAATCTATTCACATACTTTTAGAAAAAGTTTGTGATTTAGATTTTTCAAAACTTGTTTCAAACAGGTTTAGCTAAGTCATGCCAAGATGCATGGAGAAATCCCAAGTAACGGGAATTGAAAGCTCTGCGCATTGGATTGGATTCATTAAGCCATCAGATAAGAGAAATGAGAATAATTCAAAAAACTTTAAGAGAAGATACCACTAAAAACTATGGGAGACGATAACACTCTATTGCGATTAGAAGGCCGTCCATCTCGGGCATTAGTAGGTTCGACAATTGGCTTTTTCACGGGTTTCACCATGATTTCAGTGTTTAGCCCTTTTTCCAAGCTTTTCGCTGATTTTATGAATCTGACCCCCACCATGATTGGTTTACTAGTATCAATACCAACTCTTTCTAGCGCAATCTTGCGCATACCTTTCTCGGCGATGACTGATACCACAGGTGGACGTAAACCCTTTCTTATCCTTTTAATCCTTTCAATGGCTGGGTTGCTGGGGCTTTCGATGGTCTTAAGCATAGTCTATCCTCAAGGTTTGACCAAGGAAACATATCCAATTCTTCTGTTTCTCGGCGCACTTTGCGGATGCGGGGGAGCTACTTTTTCAGTTGGCATAAGTCAAATCTCATATTGGTTTCCTCAACGAAAGCAAGGATCTGTCCTTGGAGTTTATGCCGGCTTAGGAAACATGAGTCCTGGTTTCGCCTCAATCCTTTTCCCATTAACTCTTTCCTACTTTGGACTTCCCGGCGTTTATTTTGTGTGGCTATTTTTTCTGATGTTCGGAACCGTGATCTACTACATCGTAGGAAAAAATGCATGGTATTTCCAACTGCTAAAGAAGGGGATCAGTAATCAAGAAGCAAGGCGCATTTCCAGCGAATACTATGGGCAAAGTGTTTTCCCAAAGGGAAAATTCTCAGATAGCCTCCTATCTTCAGCCAAGAGTTGGAAAACATGGGGGCTGGTTCTTACTTATTTCACTACGTTTGGCGGCATGGTTGCAATGGGTGTTTGGCTCCCAACTTACTGGCAAATGTTCCATTCATCAACCCTTGATACCGCAATCTGGCTGACAGCAGCTTTCGTTATTCTTGCAGCTCTATTTCGAGTGATAGGTGGCAGGATATCAGATGCTTTCGGTGGTGGAAAAATAGCTATTCTTTCCCTTTCAATTATGCTTGCAACCGCCATCATTCTTACCCTATCTCCTGACTTTAACATTTCAATAATCGGTATTGTAATGATGGCGATTGGAATGGGAATGGCAAACTCGGCGGTATTCAAGCTTGTTCCACAAGAAATACCTCACGCTGTCGGAGGAGCGGCTGGATGGGTCGGCGGACTTGGGGCCCTCGGAGGCTTTGCCATTGTAAATCTATTATCAATGTTCATAAGAACCACTGATAACGGAGATCTTGGATATGCTCGCGGATTCATAGTTTTCGTTATTTTGTCTCTCGCCTCAATTGGGGCAATGGCTATGTTAAAACATGCAAGGAGAAAAAGAAATGGGTGAAAGAATCATAGACTCAATCTGTGGTTATTGCTCAACCGGTTGTTGCTTGAGAACCCACGTGAAAGACGGCAAAGTTGTCAAGGTGGTTGGAAATCCAGACTATTGGGTTAACCGGGGAAACGCATGCATTAAAGGTCTTCGATTTTTGGACCATCTTGGAGCCTATGATCGCGCAGTCCAACCGTATCTGAGGAACCACGCAGGAAAACTTGAACCAGTCGAGTGGAGTACAGCATTGAGAGCCTTTACGAGCAATTTCAAAAACATCCAGCAAAAATATGGTAACGGTTCCATCGCATTTCTAAGCACAGGTCAAATGACCAACGAGGAATATGCGTTCCTGGGGGCGCTTGCTAAATTCGGCATGCACATAATCCACGGTGATGGCAATACTAGACAGTGTATGTCCACTGCTGTGGTTGCATATCAGCAGTCTTTTGGATTTGATGCCCCACCGTTTACCTACAAGGATTTTGAAGAATCCGATGTCATGATCTTCATCGGAGCCAATGTTGCAACGGCCCATCCGATCATGTGGACTAGGGCGTTAGCAAACAAGAATGAACCCGTTGTATTAGTGATTGACCCGAGAAAAACTTCTACTGCCAGAGGTCATAGGAGTGAGCATTATGCTGTAAAGCCGAAATCTGACCTGATCCTCCTATACGGTGTGGCAAACATACTTATTGAAAATAACTGGATTGACAGCAAATATATTCGCGAACATACAATTGGGTTTGAAGATTTTAGATGTCACGTGGGCAAGTATTCACTGGAAAAAATAAGCGCAGAAACGGGCTTGACAAGAGAGCAAATACTGCGATTTGCTGAAATCATTCACAAGGGAAAAAGAGTTTCTTTCTGGTGGACGGTTGGGATAAACCAAGGTTATCAAGCTGTCAGGACAGCCCAAGCCATAATAAATCTCGCTCTTATGACGGGCAATATTGGCAGACCAGGAACAGGCGCCAACTCCATTACGGGACAGTGCAATGCAATGGGTGCCAGACTCTTTAGTAACACCACCAACCTGCTTGGAGGGTATGATTTTAAGAATCCAGACAATCGAAGGAAAGTGGCAGACATCTTGGGAATAGATGAAAACCTTATCCCCAATGCTGCGAGTCTACCGTACGACAAATTACTTGAAGAAATCCAAAATGAGAGAATCAAGGGTCTTTGGATAGTCTGCACAAACCCGATTCATTCATGGGTAAACACCAAAGGACTTATTGAAACCTTCAAAAAGCTGGAATATCTTGTTGTCCAAGACATGTTCTATACAACAGAAACTGCTCAAACAGCGGATCTTATTCTGCCCGCTGCAGGATGCGGCGAAAAAGACGGGACATTTATCAATTCTGAACGCCGCATCGGGATTGTTCGGAAAATAATGGACCCTCCAGGAAAAGCACTGCCTAATTTCATTATTTTCAAAAAGATAGCTGAAGCCTGGGGCTCGGCAGATCTCTTCAAGGAATGGTCATCGCCAGAAGACGTTTTTCAGATTCTTAAGAAAATCTCAAAAGGTCAACCTTACGACATTTCCGGTATCAAAGACTACAAGATGATAGAAGACAATTTTGGTATTCAGTGGCCTTTCCCCGAAAGCGTCAATTCCTTTGAAAACGAACGTCGTCTCTTCGAAGATGGCAGGTATTATTTTGCGGACGGAAAAGCAAGGTTCTTTTTCGAAGATATTTCCGATCCGCCTGAGAAACCAAGCGACGAATTTCCGTTTATACTTCTAACTGGAAGAGGCAGCGTCGCTCAATGGCATACCCTCACTAGATCTAACAAATCAGAAATGCTGAGAAGGTATTCCCCGCCAGAAGCCTATGTTGAGATCAACCAGGCAGACGCAAAGCGATTTAGCATCGATCAAAACGAATGGGTTGTTGTTTCTTCAAAAAGGGGAGAAATTAAAGCTAAAGCAAAATTGGGTGACAACGTTCAACCAGGACAGGTTTTCATACCGATGCATTATAGGGAGGCAAACATCTTGACTTTCCCTGCTTTCGACCCCTACTCAAGACAACCTTCATTCAAATATTCAGCTGTAAACGTTAAGAAAATCTTGGGGTAGGGATGACTGCTTAAATTCAATCGAGGGGAACTTGCTGGCGCTTTCGGAGACCTTGGAACCTTTATACCCCTTGTCACCGCGATCATAGTCCTAAATAAAATAGACCCAAAGGAATTTTTCTAAACTTTGGCATCCTTTATATCGTCTCAGGTATATTATCTGGGATTCCTGTGCCTATTCAACCCATGAAAGCGATGGCAACAATAGCGGTTGCCGAGAATCTTCCGTTATCTCAAATGGTCGGCGCTGGCTTTATGCTTGGAGGTTTCTTTTTATTCTTAGCCTTAACGAATAGTATAACGTTAATAGGCCGAATTGTTCCAAACAGTGTGATACGAGGGATCCAGCTCGGTTTAGGTGTAAATTTGATTCTTGTTGCTTTTAGGTTATGCTGAACGATGGACTCTTAGGATGGATGTTGGCTATAATCGGTGTGAGCATTACCGTAATATTCTCTAAAAGCAAAAAGTTTCCGCTGCATTAATACTCCTTTTCATTGGAATCATGCCTTCAATTCTCTTAGGTTTTCCTTTGCGGGTCTTTGCAGAAAACATTAGCGTTGGTTTCCCAAACGTTTCAATGCCATCCACAATGGATATTCTGCAAGGAACCTTGGTGCTAGCTATCCCTCAGATACCTATCACCATAAGCAACGCCATTCTAGCTACATCTTCTCTTTCACAAGATTATTTCAAAGATAAGAAAGTCTCGGTAAAACGTTTGGCATTGAGTCATGATTTCATGAACATTCTCTCAATGTTATTAGGTGGAATACCGGTTTGCCACGGAGCAGGAGGCTTGGCAGGACATTACAGATTTGGCGCTAGGACGGGTGGGGCTGTAATAATTATAGGAACAATATTAACGTTAATCAGCATCTTTTATGGGAATGGTATATCTCAAATCTTGACTTTAGTGCCATTTTCGATTTTAGGAGTCTTATTGTTGTTTTCTGGGCTAGAGCTATCCAAGACTGTCCAAGATGTGATGTCAGAAAAAAGCGGGTTTTTAATCGCTCTGTTAGTTGCAATATTTTCTATATCAGTTAATTATGGTTACCTAGTCGGTCTTGTTGGGGGCACAGTACTCCATCACGCACTAAAGCTCCGCTTTAAACGACCTTTCGTTGGACGCAGTTCTTTATTACAGTTACTTGTTAGTAAACTAACAAGAAAACAATCCTGCCACTAACATTCTGCTCAACCACTTTCATAAATACTCAACATCTTTAAGCAAATCTGTGCTCAAGAACTCAAAGAAGCGAGACACTGACAAAATAGCTCCGTTTAAGAAAAATAATAATCATAACATAATAAGGGAGATGAAGAGACACGCCAGACTGCTGAAAACGTGGGATGACACGGGGCTTTAACTGGTTTCGTTGCAGATGCATGGGAACAACTGAGAAAGAGTTGAAATAGTAGATTCTCTCCCATTGCAGTGATGCTTATGCCAACTTGGGAGGTTGACCGACAATTTCCTGCTGGGCATTGTGCACAAACTTTCCAAAAGAGTTCTTCGAGTTTGAGGGCTCACCTTCGCAGATTCCGTAGGGTTCGTGTGGGATTTCGTTTGGTCATTCCTTCGGCTAATAGCGCTCGCCGTCAATAGTGATGGCTTCGCGTATTCTGTATTCGTTTCTTTTTACCACGAGGAACGCGGATTTGCCTTTGTGGATATTGCCTAGTAGTATCCTTCTGATAGTCCGTTTGCTTTGTGCGATTTCTGCTTTTCTTTTCGTTTGGATTTGCTGTTCGGTTAGCAACCGATTAGCAAACGACTACCAGCCAAAAGTTAGAAACTTTCTTAGAAACAGCCAATTCAGAGATTTAATAACGGAATTGCCTGAAGGTAAATTCGTTTTTCCAGAGCTTGACTTAATGCTTTCAAAGGAACCATTTCAGCAAAAAGGAAAGACTTACGAGATAAAGCCAATTCCAGAACCACAGCAACCAGAACTGAAAAAGTCATTCACGGAAAAACTGGCGTTTCTGGACCCGCAAATCACTACTGAAAAGTGAGGATTGATAGAATAAGCAACCAAGTAAAACCGCAAATTGAGACGGGTTCAATATCTCAAAACTTGGAACCTAATAGGATAGGTTCTCTATGGAAAAGTGTAAAACCCGCTACGCGCATCCAAATATCCAGCGTGTACGATTTGGGGATAGACCCAGATGAAATGTGCACGCGTTACTTATTTATTGTCCATTCGTAGTTTAGATTTCGGTAGTTGCTTGAAATAAGAGGGTTGAAGATGAAGGTTGTTGCATTTAACGGTAGCGCCCGAAAAGACGGGAACACTGCCATCCTAATCAGACGCGTCCTCAAAGTTTTGGAAGAAGAAGGTTTCAAGACTGAGTTGATCCAGCTTGCGGGAGAACCGATTTGCGGTTGCAATGCGTGCCGAACCTGCTACACGACTAAGAACGAGCGTTGCATCATCGATGAAGATAAAGTCAACGAGTACGTGCAGAAAATGAAGGAAGCCGACGGCATAATCCTGGGTTCGCCAACGTACTTTTCCATGATGACGCCCGAAATGAAAGCGCTTATCGACAGGGCAGGATACGTTGCCAGAGCAAACGACCACCTGTTCAAACGGAAAGTAGGCGCAGCTGTCGTTGCTTTCAGGCGCGCAGGAGGAATCCCGACTTTTGACGCGATTAATCATTTTTTCCTCATAAGCCAAATGATTGTGCCAGGCTCATCCTACTGGAATGTCGGGATCGGATTGAAGAAGGGCGATGTCGCTCAGGATGAAGAAGGCATGAAAACGATGGACGATTTAGGCAGAAACATGGCGTGGCTGATTAAGAAACTAAAAAACTGACTGATAGAACTCTATTTGACGGTGGTAGCGTTCAACAAAAAAAGGAAGGGTTAAGACCCTTACTATTTCATGATTGCTTGCAAATCCTGTTCAGGCGTAGTGATGGGCATAATGTTGAAGTTTTCCACGAGCACCTTAAGGACGTTCGGTGTTATGAACGCAGGAAGGCTTGGACCGATGCGAATGTTCTTTATACCCAAGTAAAGCAGCGAGAGCAATATTGCTACGGCTTTTTGCTCGTACCATGAAAGCACCATAGACAACGGCAGGTCATTAACTCCCACATTGAATGCGTCAGCCAACGCCATTGCAACTTTTACTGCGGAGTACGCATCGTTGCACTGTCCCATGTCAAGGAGTCTTGGGATTTCGTCAATTGTTCCTAAGTCTTTGTCGAAGAATCTGAACTTGCCGCATGCCAGTGTCAGTATGATGGTGTTTGGCGGTGCTTTTTCTACGAATTCGGTGTAGTAGCTTCTTCCAGGTTTTGCTCCGTCACATCCACCGACAAGCAGGAATCGTTTGATGTGACCAGCTTTGACTGAGTCGATGACTTTGCCTGCTACGCTTAGGACGGCGTTTCTGCCAAAGCCAACGGTTACAGTTTTGCCTTCTTTGTCTTCAGGGAAGCCTGGCAACTTTAAGGCTTTTTCAATTACTGCAGAGAAATCCTGGTTCGTTACGTGTGGCGCGCCTGGCCAAGCGACTGGACCCGATGTGAAAAGGTTGTCCTTGTAGCTTTCTTGTGGTCTTTGGATGCAGTTCGTCGTCATTAGTATCGCTCCAGGGAACTGTTGGAATTCTCTTTGCTGGTTTTGCCATGCTGTGCCGTAGTGACCATAGAAGTGGGCATACTTCTTTAGTTTTGGATAGCCGTGTGCCGGCAGCATTTCGCCATGCGTGTAAACGTTGATTCCTTTGCCTTCACTTTGCTTTAGGATTTCTTCCAGGTCTTTGAGGTCGTGGCCGGAGACAAGGATGGCTTTGCCTTTCTTTGCGCCTAGTGGGACTTTCGTGGGTACTGGGTGACCGTATGTTTCGGTGTTACCGGTGTCTAAAAGCTCCATGGCTCGGATGTTTATCTCTCCACACTTCATTGCTAAGCCTACATAGTCATTAACGCCGAGCGATTTGTCTAGTGTGGCTGCTAGGGCTTCGTGTATGAAATCGAAGACTTTGTCATCCTTGTGTCCTAGGGTGTAAGCGTGGTAAGTGTAGGCAGCTACTCCATCAATGCCGTAAGTAAGCAGGGCTTTGAGGGATCGAATGTCGGGGTCAACGTTTTCCTGAGCCATTTTTCCTACGCGTTTTCCTTGTGCTATTAGACCTGCTTTTGTCTCTTCCAACACCAAGTTTACAGGTTCGCAGTCTAGTGCATACCAATCGCAGCTTTTTGTTGATTCTACTTTCTGCTGTAGTGACTTGCGTAATTCTACGGCTTTCCTTATGTTTTCGATGGTTACGTCAGCGTCAAAGTTCACGTTCGTCATTGTAGAGAACAATGCCTCGCAAGTAAATACGCTGATTTTCTCGTCTTTGATCCCGGATTTTTTCGCTTCTAACGCGACTCGTGATAGTCCTTTCAATGCATAAAGCAGCAAATCTTGAAGTGCCGAAACATCAGAAGTTTTGCCGCAAACGCCTGCAGCTGTGCAGCCTGTTCCAGCAGCTGTTTGTTCGCATTGGTAACAGAACATTTGGTTTTGACTCATACTTTTTTCACCTTTTACGAACGTTAGGGCTTGGACGCAAATAGCTGTTGTCCCGAAAAGGTTAGGGATTACCAACCGCTGACATGATTTTATGAGGATTCTTTTTCAAAGTGATGCTCCAGCAGCCTACGTGTACCTCGCCTAATCGTCTCCGAAAGCGTTGCAGGTTTTATTCCTAGTTTAGCGGAGAGTTCGCGCATCCCAATTTTGCGTGGATAATCAAAGAACCCGCCTTTCAAAGCAACCCAGAATATTCGCTCCTGGTTCTCGGTTAAAATCCCCGTTTTCGGCTCGAACTTGCCCATTTTAAGCACGTTTACTTTGTGGCCTGTTTTCTCGAGTCCAGAAATGATGCTTGTGTATGCTTCAAACGTGGGCACCATGAAGCTGTACATTATCATGTTCGCTTCCATGCTTTTCCCAGACACCAAGAAAGCGTCTCGGGACAGGATAGTGTTGCAGACCTCGCAGCCTTCACTTTCAAACCACATCGTTGGCTTTACTTCACCTTTTTTTCTGGAGGCGACTGGCTTCAGGTTATCAGGGATTTTCTTAGCTTGTTCGCTGCCCAGCTCCACCAAATGTTTGACTTCTCCAGTTTTTGAGCTTCTTATGTCGACCACCTTCAGGTTCTGTAATCCGATTGAGGCAAACTGTTTCAGCATTCTGCATTGTTTGTTTTCTATTTCTATGACTACATGGTATGGTTTGCGCCACAAGTCTGCCAATTTTTAGTCCAACCATCCATTGTTCGGTGTTAAGCAGTCGATAGGAGAAAAGAAAATTGTGGATTCGGTCAGGTTTGCGGTGCGGGTCTTGTTCCGAGAACAATTGTAACGACAGATTCCGTATTGTCTCGCATTACAGTGATGACTAAGTTCTCGTTTGGCAGGGTTTTCTCCTCCAGGAAACTTGCCAAGTCATCATTGTTACGTATCTGAGTTCCGTTCATGGCAATGATTATGTCGTTGACGTTTAACCTGCCGTCCGATGGACCTCCCCGAGTTATTGACGCGAGACGCCAGCCATAGGTGACGCTTGACCCGATTCCCTGCGCAAGGGCGTAGCTCATATCCGAGCCTGTGACACCCATGTATGAGTGCCCTCGGTAAGTTCCAATTGAGATTAGAGACGAGATTTCCCTGAGGATAGTATTTGACGGCACGGCGAAGCCTAATCCTTGCGAATCAGAAACGATAGCTGTTGTTATGCCTACAACGTTTCCCAGCACGTTAAGTAGTGGTCCTCCAGAGTTTCCAGGATTAATAGGAGCGCTGGTTTGTATGACGTTAGCTATGGCGAAGCCTCCGGCAGAGTTCTCGGTGATGGTTCTTCCGACAGCGCTTACGATGCCTGTGGTTGCTGACCCTACCAATCCATAGGGATTTCCGATGGCTATCACCTGGTCGCCTACGCGCAGAGAGGATGAGCTGACGATTTCGACGGGTTTGAATTCGTCGGCTGGGGCATCATCGACTGAAACTACAGCTAAGTCTGCGTATGCGTCTGATCCCAGCACGGTAGCGGCGTAACCATGCCCATTCGAGAAAGTTACGCTTACGCTTTCTGTGCCTTCGACAACGTGGTAATTCGTTATTACGACATTCCTGTTTGCGAATCGGTATACGAAGCCTGAGCCTTGGACTCCGCCGTCGCTGGTGGTTCCTTGAATCAGGACAACCGATTCTCGCACATTAGAGTAGATTGTTGCTAAAGCTGCTGAGTCTTGATAAACGGTGATGTCTTGGTAAGTGACGTTCTGGTTGCCGATAACCGATGACAGTTGACTCTCCAAAACAGCAACGTCGTCACGTAGATTGTTAACTTCCACATAGCTAATGTAGAAAGTGACAAAGCCGCCGACGAGCAAACCTGCCGCAAATAAGAGGATTAAGAAGCTTGCCGAATTTCTTTGAGTTGTTGGCTCCATAACGGTAACCTCTGGAATGACAATGTAAATTGCTCAAATAAAAGTTACGCTGTTTCACTCAACACGCGTGAAAGCGAATACAGCAAGAAGCATCGAAGCCGCGATCGCTAGGATGAAGGGGTAGTAGGGTGAAGCCTCGTACAGGACGCCGCCGACGTGAGGCGCGAAAGCAGAGGTAAACATGCCAATTGTCAATGGGATGGCAACAGAAAACGCTCTGGCTGACGCTGGAACCTGCGGACCAATTATAGCGCTCATCAAAGGCCACGACAGGTAAGATGCTCCGAAAAACAGGTGCATAACCAGCAAAACCCGAAAATCGCCGACCAACAAAAGAAGAACCAATGAGAAAGCAACGAGAACTAGGGCGGCGGCTAAAGCGTATGATTTCTTGAACTTATCGCCAACCCTGCCTAAGGCGATTGCTAAAACGGCTGAACCTAAGAAAGAAAAGGAACCTAAAACGCCAATTTCGAAGCCACCGTAACCGTAAACGTCAGCCAGAAACGTCGGGATGAATGGACGAAAAAGAAACATGCTGAACATGACTAATCCAAAAAAAGCTGAGAACAGGAGCAGTTTTCGATTTCTCAGAAACGCTCTTCTGGAATTTTGCTTTACGTCATCTTTTTGTTCGGTTCTTAGCGGGACTTGGCTTCTGACGAAAAACAGAACAACCGTCGCAAACGCGTAAAATCCGAAAGCCAAGAAGAAAACAAACTGCATATCCAGATTTCCAGCGAGATACCCGCCTAATGCTGGGGAGAAAATGTATCCCAGAGGAAACGCGGCTGAAACAGCGGCAAGAGCGAGAGTCACCTTTTCAGGTTTAACTGTGGTGATTATGTAAGCTGCGCTCACGGGTGGACCGAGAAAAACACCCCACAAGGCCATACCTGGCAGCATCTGAACCCAGTCTTGGGCAAAAGCAAAAATCAATGGTGCAGGCACCCATGCAAGCCAGCCTAACACCAGAATCTTTTTTCGGTCAAACCTGTCACCAAATAATCCCGCCGTTAGCAACGTTGAAGCCGCGAACACGTTCGTTGTCGCGTAGAGTAATCCCACTTCAACGGGACTGGCACCCAACGAGTTCTTCATGTAATACGGCATAATATAGGCGTAGAGTCCATCCCCGAAAGATCCTATCAGATTCGCTAAGAATATCAGTTTCAAGTCCCTGTTCAGCAATCCGAGTAAAGGACGGAGACTGAGATAACCGCGCAACTGGGTAAACGTCAAAAACTTTCCTCACGGCTAAATTCTCAATTGGGAAACGAACGGAAAAGCCTTCCGCAGATGATTAGGCTGCATTTCCCAGATATTAGCGTCGCTACTGCTTCCTGAGATCGATTATGTCCATCGCGTCGGGTCCCGTGCCAATCAACACCACGGGGATTCCCGCTTTGTTTTCGACTTTCCGTATGAATTGTTTCGCTTCGGCAGGAAGCACCTCAAGTGTTCTTGCGCCTTTGCAGGTTGGGAACATGCTGTCAAGCTTCGTCATGGCGGCTTGAGTTGCCCCATTGATCTTCGCGTTTTTCTTCGCTAACTCGAAATCGAATGGTGCGGATCGTCTGTCGCGTCCTGTTCCAGCCGCCGTTTCGAACCAGCCTCGTTTCAACGCTTCTTCTTTTGATATTTCTCCAGGCATTGGACCTGCACCTACGCGGGTGATGAAAGACTTGTAAACTATAATCACATCGTCGACTCTTGTCGGTCCCACTCCTGCTTCCGATGCGATGGCTGAGGCGCCTGTGTCGCGTCCCGTCACGTAAGGGTAGGTTCCGAAATAAAGCGAAAGCATGAAGCCCTGTGTGCCTTCCAGCAGGACTTTTTTTCCAGCGTCCAACCCATCGTTTATTTCCTGCACTGAATCTGTGAGGAATGGTTTTAGCGCGGGTATGTCTCTGGCTAGTTTTGCTGTTCTTCTAACGCGCTCTTCAAGGGCTGGGCCAACTCCCCAGCCAGTCGTACCAATTCCTTTGTTGACGACGCTTGCTTTGTCTTGGACGGCATGTTTCTCCTCAATTATCGAGGCATTCATGTCCACGCCCATGCGACCTTTAACCTTGGTCAGTTCCACTTCCTCAAGGAGCCTAGGCACCTGAACATTTGCACCAGCGGCGATGAGTAGACGGGTTTTTTCGTTTAGGAAAGCGGCTGGAACCATATGAAGAGCGTATTTTTGTCCGTCTTTCCAGACGGTATGCGCGGCATTCACGGAGCCTGTTCGCACGCAGAAATCCAGCTTATCCTTCAACGCTAGGTATGAGATTATCTTTCCTTTGCCTTCGTCTCCCCAGAAGGCACCAACAATAACCGTGCAGGGCATAAACTTCACCGCTGAAAGGTTTGTCAAGGATTATTTAAGATTGTTGGAATAGGCTCTTAGGGTTGTCGATGCGATAGTGGTTCTCCTTCCCTCTAACGGATGGTTTTCTTGAGTAGCATCACGGCAATAGCAAAAAAAACCAAAGCGAACAGCAACAAAGCAGCCACATCCATAATTACCGTTTGAGCGATTATGTGGCCTGTTGTCGCTTGCCGCAGCATGTCAATCGCGTATGTTACTGGAAGCAGGTAGGCTGTATACTGAAGGTAGTTTGGCATTGTGGCAACTGGGATGAATACTCCGCCCAAGAAGATTAATGCTACGCGGATTAAGGTTGCAGGCGGCATAGCTTGAGGCACGTCTCGAAAAGGCGCGGAGATACATATGCCCAAAGCTGAGAATGTAAAAGCTGAGAGAATGACCCCAAAGGCGAAAAGGAAAGGGTTTGTGACGGCGCCGCCAGAGAGCATCAGGGCAATCAATAAATATACTATCGACAGGACCGTGCCAAAGAAAAATCCTCCGAGTGCCTTGCCCAAGACTATGGTCGCCAGCGAGATTGGAGCAACAAGCAACCTCTCGAAGGTTCCCTTGGCGCGCTCTAAGGGTAGCGCAATAGATTCAATCGCTCCTGCGCCGAAAAGTGATGACATCGCTACTAAACCCGGAATGATCGAGGTGGCTTCGGCAGTTCTCCCGACTGAGAAAGCCAGATAGATTATTGCTGGGAAAAGAAGGCCAAACGTGATGTTGGGTCCTTTGAAAAAGTATATCTTCGCGTCTTTTTCAGCTATGCGAACTGCTTTCAACATGTTTTGTTTAAATGATTCAATCAGAGTTTTCACTCTTCTTTCTTCTTAACCGACTCTATCTCAGTTTTCATGACTTCGGGACTCAGACCTGTAAGTCTAACAAAAGCCTCTTCCAAGTTTGGCTTCAACGTGTTAATCGATATGATCTTTAGGTTGTTTTCCCTAGCGAAATCAACAAGGGAAAGAACCGCTTCAGAAGCGTCATCAACACGAAGTCTACACTTGTCACCGAGAATCGAAACATCATTCACGCAACGTAAATCTTTAAGCTTGGCCTCCAGGTCTCGGGACATGGAAAAGGAAATCTCGATAGCCTGTCGCTCTCCCATCGAAGCTTTGAGCTTTTCCGGATTGTCCACCGCTACTATTTGTCCTTTGTTTATAATGGCGATTCGTTGGCAGAGCTGGTCTGCCTCCTCGATATAGTGCGTGGTGAGAAAGATCGTGACACCGTTATCGTTTAGTTCTTTCATTAGTTTTCGAATCATTCGGGAACTCTGCACATCTAGGCCGCTAGTTGGCTCGTCGAGAAACAGCAGCTTGGGTTTATGTATTAAGGCAGCGGCTATTGTTAGACGCCTCTTCATTCCTCTCGAGTAATTGGCAACTCGGTCTTTGCGTCGCTCATATAGTTCAAACAGTTCCAGAAACTCCTTTGCCCTCTTTTCTCGGTCGATTTTTGGCACGCCGTAAAGGTGGGCGGCGAAGATGAGGTTGTCCCATGCGCTCATTTCCTCGTAGATGTTGGAGACGTCGGGAACAACTCCGATCTGTTGCTTCGCTTTCGTAGGTTGCTGAATGATGTCGTGATTAGCGATTGTGGCTGTGCCTGAGGTTGGTTTTGTCTGTCCCGTGAGCATTCGTATAGTGGTGGTTTTCCCCGCTCCATTGGGACCTAGCAAACCAAAGATTTCTCCTTCAAGCACTTCCAAATCCAGATTATTAACCGCCACAGTGTCGCCGTACTGTTTGGTTAATTTCTGAGTTTTTATTATCGCATTCATTTCGATACAGCCTTCAAGCGAGCTCACTCATCTCCCTTGTTTTCGCTTTACTTTGACCTAGCCCAGTTCATCAGCGGTATTATTAATCTTCGAAGTTCCAAGCCATCCTGAGTGAGCGTGTACTCCACTCTTGGAGGTATCTCGGCGAACACTTCCCTTTTTACCAGACCAGCAGCCTCCAACTCTTTCAGTCTGTCTGTCAAGGCTTTTGGACTTATTTTGCCCAAGTTCTGCATAATCTCGCCAAACCTCAATTTTTCATGATTGCCTATTTCAGCGATGATTTGGAGCGCCCATTTCTTGCTTATGATCGTAATTATTCCTTCAAGAGGGCAGAGGCAAACGTCTTCGCCTTCAGCATGGCATTTGTTAGTTTCATTAGACATAGTGACATTATCCTCTTATAGTTGCTTCAATACTTTAAACTTTATAGTTTAAATGCTTCATTAAATATATTAACTTTACTAATCAAAGAGGTGAAAATTATGTGTGCAGAATGCGGTTGCGGATGCGGAGCACCAGCAACGAAAAAGGCTAAACCAGAAAAACCCAAAAAGTGACAAGACTAAAGTCACCATAAAATCGACTAAACATTCCCCTTTTTTCTCAAAGCGTTGCCAATTAACTGTGCAGGGCATAGCGTTTTTTGGGATGTCAGGATTGGGAACGACAGCCACGGTGGGATTTTTGGGAAAGTTGGCGAGGGTGGCGTAAACCTTGAGCACGACTGTACAATGCTTGGCTACGACAATTCCATTTAGGAAACGTTAATTATTGTTTGGCTCCACATTTGACTTTGAGGTGATGCGAGTTGCCTATGGTGCAAATGAATGTTTGGTCGGGTACGAGTTTAGAAAACAAGAAGCGCATTGTGGAAGGAATCACGAAAGTCTTGGAGGAGATCGGTGTTCCCAAGGATGCAAACTCCCACAACAATTGGTATATGCGTTCAACACCTTATCCGAAAGAATTATCAACCCAAAAGGAAACAAAAACACATGAGACACTCGAGAAAACCGCTTTGTCTGCTAATCATTCTCAGCCTTACTCTTATCCTAACTGAAGTCGCGCAGGCAAAAACAGAAAGCATCAACGTAGAACCTGGCAAAGAAGTCACCCGAACAATAAATCTCGCCTCGGGAGACCGAATAACGATAACCTTCACAGTTCTAGGGCCAGATCCCAGCACAATTCACTTCTACATGGTTCTTCCCAACGGTACCACAAGCGACCACGGAGAAATAAGCCAATACACAATCGCGTTCTTCACAGATGTTAAGGGCGAATGCCGACTGCACTTCGACAACAGCAACTCGTCAAGCGCCCAACTTGTCACTTTAAATTACGAGGTTGAACACGACATCTTCGGAATTCCGCAAATGTTCTTTCTGCTAATTTCCATAACCGTGCTATTGGCGTTCGTGGCGGTGGGCTACATGTTAATGGGAAAATACGGATGAAAAACGAAAAAACGTTCTCATCTCCGAAATTTTTATTCCAGTTTGAATTGTGGGTGCTTTCCAACCAGAAGAAGCAAACCGCTTAAAACCCAGCATACAACTCAGAGGTCAAAACGAAAACCCTCAGACACCTATCCACCGCGCTCAACTCCAGTTAGACAAAACGTATAAACAAACCATATAAACAAAACCCAACCTCAGTGAACTCCTCGTTTACACATCTTACTGATTCTAATTTTCAATCCAAAAGCAATATACACATCTTTGATAAAACATTTGAACTCACTAACTTAATACCCAACAACGGAACCACCATAAATGACAAAAGCTTCAGAAATGGCTAAAGTTTCAGCTAAGGGCGGCTTCCACCTACTATGGGGTTTAGTAGCCTCAACTGAAACTTTAGC
>DATEAU010000163.1:0-7636 GCA_035288165.1 Bathyarchaeia archaeon | reverse complement strand
GAAGAAAGCATACGCAGACGCTCAGCCGCCTCAATAAGAAAACTGCTTGAGCTTCAACCAACCATGGCTCGAGTGGTCAGAGACGGCGAAGAAGTTGAAGTTGGAATAGATGACGTACAGTTAGGCGACACTATTGTGGTTAAACCAGGCGAAAAAATCCCAACAGATGGCGAGGTAATCGCGGGATACTCATCCGTAGATGAGAAATTGGTCACAGGTGAAAGCATACCTGTTGAAAAGAATGTTGGTAGCGAAGTTATCGGTGCAACAGTTAACAAGGCTGGCCTTTTAAAGATAAGAGCCACGAAGGTAGGCGAAGACACAGCGCTTTCCCAAATCATAAAGCTAGTTGAAGAGGCGCAAGCATCAAGCGCTCCAGTACAAAAGTTCGCAGACCGCGTCGTCGCAAAATTTGTTCCAGTAATCTTCACCGTTGCAGTAGTCTCGTTTAGCTACTGGTATCTGACTGTTGGCTTCTCACAGGCATTCCTAGTCCTGTTAGCCGTACTCTTAATCGCTTGCCCGTGTGCCTTAGGCATAGCCACACCAACCGCCATATTGGCAGGCGTCGGCAAAGGCGCTGAGTATGGCGTTTTACTGAGAAGCGGCGAGTACGTTGAAAAAGCCAGAAAACTCACAACTGTAGTCTTTGATAAAACTGGCACACTCACCATAGGTGAACCATCAGTAACCGATGTTAAAACCTTCAACGACTTCACAGAAAAAGAGGTACTGAGGTATGCGGCTATCGCCGAAAAAGGTTCAGAACACCCCTTAGCCGAAGCAATAATAAAACATGCACAAAAGGCTGAGATCAAGGTCATTGACGCAGAATCCTTTGATGTTTTACCAGGACGCGGAGTTCAGTCTCGCATTGAAGACAGAACAATACTTCTTGGAAACCGCAAACTCATGGAAGAAAAAAGCATTCCAACCGCACAGTTAGAGGACGATCTCGTAAGATTGGAAACTCAGGGAAAAACCGCCATGATCTTAGCTGTTGACGGAAAACCAGCCGGAATCATAGCTGCCATGGATACGCTTAAAGAAAATGCTGCTGAAGCTATTGAGAAAATGAAGAGTATGAAGTTAGATGTCATAATGTTGACAGGCGACAACGAAAGAACCGCCCAAGCCATCGCAAAACAGCTAGCCATCGAAAAAGTAATAGCAAACGTTTTACCGTGGCAAAAAGTCGACATCATTAAAAAACTGCAAAGCGAAAAGAAAATCGTGGCCATGGTAGGCGACGGAATAAACGATGCACCCGCACTGGCACAGGCAGACATAGGCATAGCAATCGGAAGCGGAACGGATATTGCCAAAGAAACAGGCGGCATCGTGCTAATCAAAGACGACCTAAGGGATGTCGTAATGGGTGTAGAACTTAGCAAGAAAACTATGCGGAAAATCAATACAAACCTGTTCTGGGCATTCATCTACAACACGGTTATGATTCCAATCGCTGCGCTTGGGCTTTTAAATCCGATTTGGGCAGCTGGCGCCATGGCGATAAGCTCGTTAACCGTGGTTACCAACGCGGCACTGCTTAAGCTGGCTAAATTCAAGTTCGAAAAGTTTAACGAGTAAAAAACAAGAATGCATTGGGAGGTGAAATATGATGGCGATAGATCCAGTTTGCAGAATGAAAGTTGACGAAAAAACCGCCAAGCTCAAGTCAGAATACGACGGCAAAACATACTACTTCTGCAACCCATCCTGCAAGACAACATTCGACAAGAACCCCACGAAATACGCAGGCAGCTCAGCAGGCGGCCATTCAGGCCACAGCTGCTGCTGTTAAGGGGTTAATGAAAGAAAACTTGGAAGAACCAGAAATCTTGCTACAACCTTCTTATTTTTTGTCAATCAAACCTGAGGGAGTGCCCAGTCTTGCGTGAACATGAGCCGCAAAGTCGACATTCAGAAGACGTGAAAATATCCGCTGAAGAGAAAGAGTACTACAAATTGCTAGAGTGGTACGCTCGCCTCCTAGCTCCTTTCTATGACATAGTGACTGCAATCCTTTCAAAGCTAAGGGACAAAGTGGTGGATTTCACCGGCGCCCCTGTCGAATCAAGAGTGCTGGATGTTGCCACGGGGACAGGGAAACAAGCCTTCGCCTTCGCAAAGAGGGGCTACTCTGTCGTTGGTATAGACTTGTCGAAAGACATGCTTAATGTAGCCATCAACAAGAATAAATACGGTAACACAAATTTTCAAATTACCGACGCCACAAAATTACCCTTTGAAAACAACGTCTTCGACGTTTCTTGCGTATCCTTCGCCTTGCATGATATGATTTTGACCATAAGAGAAAGAGCACTAAGAGAAATGGCGAGAGTAACTAAACCGAACGGCACCATTATTATTGTTGATTATGCTCTGCCTAAGGACCGAAAAATTAGCAGATTTTTGATTTATAACTTTGTTAAACTCTACGAGCCCTATTATCCAGAATTCATTAAATCTAACTTCGAGGCGCTGGTGAGAAAATCAGGTATTGGCATAAAAGAGGAACTTTCAGTGTTGCTTGGGGCTGGAAGAATGATAAAGGGAATAAAAAGAGTTAGCTTATGGAACAGTTAAACTTATATCTTATAAAGATATATCTAAAGCCAGTAGGAAGTTGGAAGAATAAGACTCCTAAACGCTGAGAAGGTTTGAAAAATTTGGAACTTGACAAACACATTATCGTTTTAGAGGATGTAACCAAAACTTATCAGATGGGTGACGTGCAAGTTCACGCTTTGAGAGGAGCAGACCTCATCGTGCAGAGAGGAGATTTTGTGGTGATTCTTGGACCGAGCGGCTCCGGCAAAACGACGCTGCTTAATCTCATAGGAGGAATCGACGGACCAACATCGGGAAACATGATAGTAGACGGAGTTAAACTCGCAAACCTCAATGAAAAAGACTTGACACAATACCGCCGAACAAAAATCGGTTTCGTATTCCAGTTTTTTAATCTAATTCCAACACTCACAGCTAAAGAAAACATCGAGTTAGCCGCTGAATTGGTGGAAAACCCGAGAAACTCTCTAGAAGTCCTGAAACAAGTCGGCTTAGATACCAAAGCTGATCGTTTCCCAAGTGAACTAAGCGGCGGCGAACAACAACGCGTATCAATCGCCCGAGCCCTTGTAAAAAATCCGCCCATACTTCTCTGCGACGAGCCAACAGGCGAGCTAGATAACGAAACTGGCAAAAGAATTCTCTCTGTACTGCGAAGAATAAACAAGGATGAAGACAAGACTGTTGTCTTTGTCACGCATAACTCCGCCATCGCCCAAATGGCCGACAAGATTATTCGTCTGAAGGATGGCGAGATTCATCGAATCGAACACAATGACAATCCTGTAGACCCAGAAACGGTTGAATGGTGACATTGGCAATTCTCTACAAGAAACTCGCTCGAGATATCAGAGCATCAAAATGGCAGTTCACAGCCATAGTTCTGCTTGCAGTTGTAGGCATGATTTTCTTCGTAGGTCTTTATTCTTCATTTCAAAACTTATGGCGATCAATAGAGGGACCTTATGAAACATTGAACCTTGCAGATTTCACGGTTAAAGTTTACGGTGCACCCTTAAGCGTAATCGAAGAAATTAAGCGGATAAATAACATCAAGGCAGTAGAAGGGCGATTGAATATCGAAGTGCCTATTTTCAAAGTAGGCATGGAAGACGAGTTTTTCACGGGACGTGTAATTACGTTGCCGCGCGAAAGGCGTCCAACAGTCAATGATGTGCAAGTTGTGGAAGGGGCTTATTTCTCATCAAATTCTAGTAATGAGGTAATTGTAGAGAAGGCTTTTGCAGATTATAAAGGGCTTAGATTAGATGACAGACTGCGCTTGATATCGGGAGGCAACCAATTCGAATTTACAATAAAGGGGATAGCCGTAAGCCCTGAGTATTTGTGGCCAGCTAAAAACCTCAAAGACCATATGCCCACGGTGCTAAGAAGCTGGGGAGTAATTTTTCTGCAAGAAGAGCGGGGACAAAACATTCTTGGCTTGGATGGACAAATCAATGAAGTTGCTGTGACAGTAGTTAATCAGAACCTAAGAGATGATACAGTTAACGAAGTAAGAAATATTTCAGAACCTTATAATGTAGCGGAAGTCGTTAAAAGAGAGAATCAGCCCAGCGATAAAATACTTCATCTGATGGTAGGTTCTCTTGACGTGTTAGCACCGGTGCTTTCAGGCTTCTTTTTGGTTGTGGCGGGAATAACTACTTATGTTCTTTTGGCAAGGATGGTAAGCGCCCAGAGTTTGCAGATAGGCACCATGCGGGCCTTAGGCTTTGGAAAACGTCCCATACTGGCTTACTATCTGAGCTTTGCACTACTTATATGGACGATTAGCTCTGTCGTGAGCATTGTTCTCGGGCAAGTTGCAACAGTCCTTCTCACAAACCTTTTCGCGACTCGGATTAGTCTTCCAATTCTTATCATAGATTTCCAGCTAGCGCCGCAGGCGATTGGAGTTTCTTTGGCTTTGGTTTTTCTAATGGTAGCCGCTATACCGCCAGCCTTGTCGGCTGCCAACTTGAACCCTTCAGTAGCCATGCGTCCAAGAGCACCCAAAGCTGGAAGAGTGGTTAAAATTGATTCTGTTCTGCGGTTGCTTCGGGTTAAGTCGAGCAGGGAGAAGATGCTGTTGCGTAATTTGTTACGCTCTAGGAGACGGTCGGTGTCCACCGTTTTGGGCATTATGCTTGCGACCAGTTTGGTTGTGGCGACAAGCTCTTTTCTAGACTCGTTTGACTACGTGTTCATAGTGTACGATAATGTGTATGCCTATGACCTGCAAGTTAACTTCATAACTCCTCAACCATTGAGCCTCGTTGAAGACGCTCGTGCCGTGGCTGGCGTTGTCACAACGGAGCCTATTGTTGAAATTCCATATCATCTGCGGCACGATGGAAAGGAGTATTCAGCCATCATAGTCGGATTAGACACTAATGCTACGCTTTACAGGCTTTACAATGTTACGGGAGAACCTACAAACGTTAACTCCGGAGGCATACTTTTATCTAGACTGCTTAGAGACAAGCTTGAGGTTCAAGTGGGTGATTCTATTGATTTGCACCTTTACAATTCAACCAGCTCTGTAACCGTGGCTGGTTTCGTGAATACGCCGTTTGGCGACATAGCTTTTCTTCCAATAGGAAAAGCGCAGGAAATTACAGGTTTGAACAATACCATAAATGGAGTGCTAATCAAAACAGATGAGCAGACCGAAGAAGCGGTTAAGCAGGAAATCTTTACGTTTCCAGCGGTTTCCAGAATAACGAGTACCGATCAACAGAAGCAAGACAACATGGAAATGCTAAAAGTTTTCAACACTTTCATTTGGGCGATCTTTAGTTTTGGGATTTTGATGGCTTTTGCCGTCGTTTTTAGTATTAGTTCATTGAATATTCTGGAGCGTAATCGTGAATTAGCCACTATGCGGACTATTGGAATGTCAATGCGGAAAATAACCGTTTTAGTCCTGCTTGAAAACGCCTTGTTAGGGCTAATTGGCATAATAATAGGTTTGTTTGCGGGTAATTTTTTGGCGAAGTATTTCTTCACTTTCTTCACTAGCGATCTTTTTGTGGTAGAGGCGGTTACATACCCTTCAACGTATATACTTGGAATAGTTGTCATTTTTGTTGTCTTGTTAATTTCAAGCGTACCAGCGTTGAGGTATATTAGCCGTTTGAATCTAGCGAGAGCGGTTAAGGAGCAGGCAACTTAACTTAAAGGGAAGGTTTTGAAGCGTTCATTTTTCGGTTTGGCTTTTTTCAGGGCTTTGTCCACTTCGTCCAAATCGTGAAACGCTAAATGCAGAATCACTAAATTTGGTCGTTACGGTTAGTATTGATGAGTTCCACGAATATCGACAAGTCGTCACTGTAATAGGTGTCTAACCCAGTTGCCCTGAAACCCATGGGCAGCATGTAGATTAGTAATCCTTTCGCCGTTTCGTTCGCGTTCATCATCCCAGTAGCCAGAACAGTTTCGTCAGGGTAAAGGGCGTCCAGCCAAGACCCCGCAATTCTAACGCCTTTATCCAATGCAAAAACGTATTTGCTGTCCTCAGTTTGCCCCTCATACCAAAGAGACGGCGTTTGCTTCGAAGTTAACGCTGATGAGAGGCTCTGGTCAAATAAGTTAATGGTTTTGTTGGTTGTGTTCGTTAGGGTGAAGTTAACAAGCACAAGTAAAAACTGATTCCGTGGATCAAGCTGGAACCCCATTTCCTGAAAAGTCGTCATCAAATTCCATGAGGTGAAATTCGTGCTGAGTTCAGGAATGGGATAGGTTTCAATCTCTTCTCCCAGATTGTATATCAAGCCGATGACGCTCGTCGTGACAGGGCGAGTTGAGAAGAAGAAAATGAGCAATGCCACTAAAAGTAATGTAACCATAGCTGATAATGCCAAGGAACGCTTCTTACTCATTGCTTTCTCCATTCTCAGATATTTGCTGCACTGGTTTTAAGCTTCTGTTGGAATTGCTCTCGAAACGAAAAATGGGAGCTATACCTGATTCTTATTTTGAGCTTTCTTCAGAGCTTTGTCCACTTCTTCTCGTATCGTGAAGCCGCCGATGTGCAGAATCGGCTCTTTCGTCTCTGGGTCGGTGACCATCGTGGCTGTGCATGGAAAGCTGTGGTGTGCTTTGGCGATGGCATCGTATAGCACGTCTTGTTTCGTGGAGACACCTGATAGTTTCCGCGCTATGTACCATGTGCTTCCGCAGGGCGCGCTTCGTCTGACCGCAGCGTACTCGATAACTTCGTCCTTGCCGATTGTTGTGGTGGAAATCTCCAGCAGCGGACGCCCAACCCGCGTCTCCTCGATGAAACGCGCAATGGTGGGTTTGTCTTTTTCGGGTTCGAGCGTGCAGAAAGGCTTCGGAAACGCGCATTCCAACCCGAGTTCCTTGCATTTCTCCTCCATTTGCTTCCGTACGCCTGCGGGGAGTTCTTGCCAGTCCTCAATCGGAGCGATCAACGCTTTGATGCCAGCCTTCTTCAGGTGCTCAGGCAACTCCAGCAACAAATCCCTATGCAAACCCGACGCCAAGCATACGTCGGCTTCGGGAAGTTTCTTGGGCATAAACTCTTCGGGATTGTCCACGAACGCTGGGAGGTCGGCGGGGTTCGGCAGCTGAATGGCGGCGCGAACGTTTTTGACGAAGCTATAGACGTTGTACTTGCAGCTTTCGCAGTAGAGCCCGCAGCTTTTGCAGTAAGAGGGGTCGTTGATGACGTTTCGTATGACGCGTTCCATGAAGTCCTTGCTGTAGACGAACACGACGGACAGTGTTTTTTCTTTCTTGCTCATGCAATGCAGCTCTTTTACTGGAACGTTCCGAGCAACACGTGCTCCGCGAACAAATCCTCGTTAAACGCTCCGACGAACTCGACTTTCTCGTTGATAATTATTTTCGGCACGCCTATGACCGCGTATTTCTGCGCCAACACCGCAAACTCGCTGCTGTCGATTACGTCGGCTTTGATCATGTCGCTTTCAATCGCCAGCTTGTGGGCAATCGATGCGGCTGCTGGACAGTGCGGGCACGTTAAGGTGACGAAAACCTGAATGTGCACTGGTGATTTGACGTCTGCAAGAAT
>DATEAU010000162.1:0-14516 GCA_035288165.1 Bathyarchaeia archaeon | reverse complement strand
AAGCCTACTTCGAGCAGTTTGCACGCTTCGTCTAAGTTTTGAGCTACCTTGACATGGGACTCATCTGCTGCATTCTGGAACAGTGCTTTCTCCAAGTTGATGTAGATTAGAGTATTTCTCAGGTCTCTGTGACCGAGAACTTGCTGGACATGTAAGATGTCGCGTGTTTTATGGTACTCCATTGTGGCTTTCCAGTGGCGGAATGTGTGTAAGCCGATTTCTTTTAGGCGTGGGTTTTGGAGTTTGCGTGCTAAGCTTCTGCGTGTTTTGTAGAAGTTGGATTTGAAGCTTTCCTACTGGCAATCACACGCTGTAACGGTAGTTGCAGTTGACCCTGCGCCGCCAGCACCTGCTGAAGTGACGATACCTCCAGACATCAGTGCCACATATGCCGCTTACAGTACGATTGCAATCATTATTGCAATAGCCGTGGTCGGCGCGGTTCTTGCTCTGCTGCTAGTGAGAAAGCGACCATAAAAGCCGTAAGACAACAATTTCAACACATCTCCCCCTTTTTTTGGGTTATTGCATTGGCGTAGAATGGGCTGAATAGGCTCTGGAATAAATCATGATGAGTCGTTGAAGTGGTCGTTCTTTCTTCTCCTTTAGGTTTGCGCCGTCCAGAGCCTCAGTAAACCTGCACTATTTCCTATAGTGGACCTTAAAACCTTCTGGAAAATTTAACTTGGGGACGGCGTTGAACCCCACGAAGACCTGCCGCCAGAGGCCCCTTAAAGTCTTCCTTTAGTTTGGCATTATTTCCTACATGAAGTAGTAATTATACTTATTAGTGAGTGAAATAGTAAATACTTGTAAGTGAAAGATATGGCATCAGTGACCGTTACAAGACACTCTCAGGTAACAATACCTAAAGAGATACGTGAAGCAGTGGGAATAGCAGAGGGAGATAGAGTGCATATGAAAGTAGTGGAAGGCAACAAGATAATAATCGAAAAAGCAAACAAAGAAGCATGGAAAGACTGCACTGACTTTTTACCCGAGGACTTCGAAAAAATTCTGAAGACCATGCGCACTGATTCAACAAAGAGATTCAAGCACCTCGGACTGGTTCCATAATGAGCCAAAACAAGAAAAGAGCCACAAAACAACTCAAGAGTGTGCTCGTAGACACATCGATAATTGTGGATGTCGATAGAGGAAAACAAGATGTAATAGACCTCTGTCGACAATTAACCGCTACTGATAGCGCATCTATAAGCACTGTAAGCGTCTCGGAAATCCTGACAGGTTCGTTTCTAAGAAAAGATTACAAAGTTGCTGTTAGAAAAGCAGAAAAGGTGCTGAGGCAATTCCGATGGGTATCATTAAACGGCGACGCAGCTAAACTTATTGCTGAATTAAATGCTTATTTAATCTCTAAGGGGCAACCAATAGAATACCAGGATGTAGCAATTGCAGCCTCCTTTCTTGTAGAGTGCTGTGATATATTGCTAACTGAGAATAAGGAACATTTTGAAAGGCTGCCAAATCTTAAAGGCAAAGTGATGACTCCAAAGGAGTTTCGCCAAGAACTCTAAACAAAAAAAACTTTCAATTTCCGACCAACTGGAAGCCAGAAATCGAGGGCAAATACACAGTCTACGCTCATTTGCGGGCAGTGAATCCTGCTGGCCATCACACGCTACAACATCCTTCGTAGTTGACCCAGCAGCACCAACCCCCGCACCGACCCAAGCACCAATTACTTCAGCAGATGACACCTACTTGCTACCAGGAATCATCGCTATAATCGTTGCAATCGCAATCGTCGGCTTGGTACTTGCATTGTTGGTAACAAGAAAGCGACTATAGAAAACAAGTATCCAAAACTATCTTTCCCTTTTTAGTCAAAAGGTATTGGTGAAGGAGATAGGGCTGAGAAGGCTCTGGGCAAAAGAATCATACAATAATCGAAGTCGATTTCTTCTTCTCCTGTACTCACGTGTGTCCAGAGCCTAAGCAAACCTGGTCTCGGCAATCGCCAGCAACTCGGAGGACTGAAAAGTCTTTGTTAGAATACGGCAGCGAACAACTAAAGATTGCTATATCATCGACTGATCATCTCCTGACTTTTATGCTGTGGTAATTATTTCCAAATCAGCACAAAAAGTTGTTTTAGAATAGGCGCAATGAAGGTGAGCTCATAGCCCTCTGGGAGTAAGTCCGGTACACTCATCTGAAGGAGTTTTATCACATTAACACGTAAGACCTAGCGGTCAAATGCCAAAGAAAAAAGGGGATTGTGCGGGAGATTTCGCCACTTCAACTTACTTCAGCTTCATAGAAGCCATAAAAGACTAGTTAGCCGCGCAGGTTCAAGTTTATTCTTCTACGGCTTTTGCGGCGAGTTTTTTCGTTTCCTTGTAAGATCTTGCGCAGTGCGTGCAGCAGAACGTTAATTCTGTTCCGTCTATAACTTCACGGTAGGCTCCTTCGTAGACTTTGCAGCCGCAGTGAGCGCAAACGAAGAGGCTGGGTTCAATCGCTATTGAGACCAGCTCGGAGAAGCGCTTGAAAAGACCCGTGCTTAACTCTCTGCCCTTCTTAGTCAACTCGAAAACCTTCTTTTCCTTCTCGCCCACAGGTTTCAACGTGTGCGTAACCAAGCCCTTCTCTTCCAACTGCTGAAGGAACGGGTAGACGAGGCTCGGGCTGACTTCTTTTTTGACTCTTTTCTTGAAGCGGCTTATTATCTGGTAGCCGTGGGCTGGTCCCTCGTAGAGTATGGTGAGTATGTAGAAACGTGAGAAGTCTGAAATTAAATCGTCTATGTTTTCAGTTTCCATTTTTGCTTTGGCTACCATGTTGACCGATTGTTCCTTGGTTTACGATGAGTTGCTGTGGGGATATAAATGTTCTTGAGATATATCTTAAAACGATACGGGTACGTTCAAATCCTTTTCAATTTGATGGCTAACGTTCTCTCTGTCCTAACCGTTCCGCCGACCCATAAATAGCGCTGAGGAACAGTTCTCTGCCTTTTGAATCTGTAGCTAAAAATATAAGCTAGTTACTGCATCTCAGTTTGGGTTCCAAAGGGGTAATGCCCATTTGAAATACGACGTAATCATCGTGGGTGCGGGTCCAGCAGGCATATTCTCAGCATTAGAACTCACAGAAAAAAACAACCTCAATGTGCTGATTCTTGACAGGGGCCCCGACATTGACCAGCGCAAATGCCCATCCAGCCGGGGCTTCGAGTGCCACAACTGTGAACCATGCTCTGTTCTCTCGGGCTGGGGCGGTGCAGGCGCTTACAGTGACGGCAAACTCACGCTCTCCACAGAAGTAGGTGGATGGCTGAACCAGTACGTTTCTCAGAAAGAGCTGGAAGCGCTCGTGAAGTATGTGGACCGCGTTTACCTGAAGTTTGGCGCAAGCGAACAAGTCTACGGCGGGGACACCGAGAAAGTGGACGAAATCGAACGCCAAGCGTCTCTCGCAGGGTTGAAGCTTATCAGGCAAGAAGTGCGCCACATGGGCACGGAAAAATGCGCTGACACGCTGCGAATGATGCGCAAGGAACTCAAAGAAAAAATCACGTTCCATCCCCGAACCGACGTGAAAGCGCTCATCGCCGAGAATCACACAGTAAAAGGGGTCGAAACCGATGACGGCGAAAAATTCCTCGGCAAATACGTCATAATCGCGCCAGGCAGAAGCGGCGCCGAGTGGCTTCAAACTGAAGCCCAAGTACGCGGCTTAAGAACGGTGAACAACCCAGTCGATATCGGCGTGAGGGTTGAAGTTTTATCCTCAGTTATGGAAGAGTTGACCAAAGCCCTATACGAACCGAAGCTAATTTACTACTCCAAACTTTTCGACGATATGGTCCGAACCTTCTGCGTTTCCCCTTACGGTGAGGTGACCACGGAATCCTACGATGGAGTCTTAACTGTCAACGGTCAAAGCTACGCCGAACGGAAGACGGATAACACGAACTTCGCCATCCTCGTCAGCACATCATTCACCGAACCTTTCAAGGAACCAATCGCATACGGCAAATACGTTGCGAGGCTGTCCAATCTGCTTAGCGGCGGGGTCATGGTGCAACGCTTAGGAGACCTAGTTTCAGGCAGACGCTCCACCCCTGAACGGCTTGCCCGCAGCGTGGTTGTTCCAACCTTGAAGAACGCAACCCCTGGCGACTTGAGCTTCGTGTTGCCCTACCGCTACTTGTCAGACATTCGTGAAATGCTTCAGGCTCTTGACGTTATTGCGCCTGGGATTCACTCGAGAGACACGCTCCTCTACGGAATCGAAGTGAAATTTTATTCGTCGCACTTGCAGTTGAACACGTCGTTGGAGACGAAGATTCAGAACATGTTCACCATCGGCGACGGCGCAGGCGTCACCCGCGGTTTGATTCAGGCTTCCGCTTCAGGCGTCATAGTGGCGAGAGAAATAATCAAACGAGAAAAGCTGAAGGCTTAGCCATGGCGATAGCCGAAAGCATCAAGTGCTCCAACTGCGGAGCGCCCGTGCCGTTTGAACCAGGCGAACTCGTAGCAACCTGCAAGTACTGCGGCTTCACAACAGTCATTCAAACGGGGCAAGCCTTCGTTTTCGAACATTCCCTGCTACCCAACAAGTTTGACGAAACGCAAATAGATGCGCCGATTAAAGACTGGATGACGTCTGGCTTCATGAAGCCCTCCGATTTATCAAGGAAATCGAAGATAACGGAAAAGCAACTTGTCTACCTCCCCTTTTGGGTTGTCTCCGTCGAAGCTAAGAGCAAGTACAAGGGCGTTTTCGAGCGTGTGGCTCCCCCAATTGTCAAGGAAGGCACCATCGAGAAAGAATACAACTGGCTTATCCTAGCTCGTGAGGCGACAGAGTTCCCAACCCGAGAATACGACGTTCCCTTGGAAGGCAAGATTCCCTATGACTTCCGCAAAATCGAACGCTTCGCAAAAATCTTAAACAGCGAAATCGAGAAAGACGAAGCGTTTGAGCTTGCTAAACAGCAAATCGAGGCGCATCACCGTTTTCTCCTACAGAAAGACGTAGACAGAATTGTCGAATTGAATAGCGAATTCAACCTGAAACAGATGGTCTATCTGCATGCGCCCATATGGTTCATTAAATACAATTACAGAGGAAAGAGCTACCAAATGATGATTGATGGCGCGACGGGAACAACCATAAACGCTGATATCCCGCAAAAAGGCTTTGGAATATTCTAACGAAAATTTTAAGAGTTAAACTGCATATTAAGTGATGCGAGAAGAATTTAAATGGGAGAGAATAGCACTTCGTCTCGTAAACCTTTCGATTATGGTGTAGGCGCTGTCGTCATCCTCGTTGTCTCTGTGGGCGTTGCTACTATAATTTACAGTTTAACTCTTCTACCTTTTGACCTTCTGAACATTCCAGCTTGGATTTTTGGTCCCATAGGTGTTTATACGTTAGCTTACTCATCCATCGCTGGTAAGGAATCAACTTATTATGGGGTCTGGGGAGTGGTTATGGTCGCGGTTGCCGTCATATTCGGATTCTACAGCATAGTTAACCCAGTAGTTATTCTAGGCATTCTGGCGATTTTAATTGCAATCATAGGCATAATCGCATATCAGAGGAGTAGAAAATGAGTGAAAAAGACTATTTAGGAAAAGTTCGCGGAGAAATAGGTCTCCTCGAGAAAATAATGGGCTATATCCCAGGATACCACGGATACAAAGAAAAAGAGCTGAGAAGAGAAAGCGACCGTCTCGTGAGGACCGAAGCCGTTAACAGGCTTAAGGCTGCGAAAACCGCATTCAGAAGAACTTTTGCGAACCCGGTGAATGTTCAGAAACTTGCGGGTGAAGACACATACCGCTATGAAGCTCTCAACTCCCGCATCGACAGAGTTACGCAACGCATCGATCGTGCAGTAGCTGGATACGCTGGAATGTTCGACGCCATTAAAGTCAAAGAGGACAAGCTTGACTCGGTAATACTACACGACATAAATTTGATAGAGAATTCCGAATCAATAAAGTCAGAGGTTGAAAAAGCAACCCGTATGGTCGTAAGCTCTGATGAATGGCGCGCAGAAATGGATTCAGTTATATCCAAAGTCGAAGAGTTCGACAAACTCATTGACGAAAGGTCCAACATCTTCAGGGGTCTACAAGCATAAATCCTAAAGGAGCAAAAATGGAGGTAAGTTTGAATGCCAAAAGTAATTGAATGGGTCGATCCAAGAGAATCAGATATAGTTTGGAAATATCCGAATGAGGAAATCGCGTGGGGAGACAACCTAATCGTCCACGAATACGAAGCAGCAGTCTTCTTCAGGGACGGCAAAGCCTACGACGTGTTCAGGGCTGGACGCCACGTTCTGGCGACTGTTAACCTGCCCTTACTAACAAGAGTTCTTTCAGCAATATCGGGCTTCAACAAGGTTCCATTCAGGTCAACAGTCATATTTATCTCGCTGAAACAGTTCCAAGGGAAATTTGGAGCTCAAGGGCAAACAAAAGAACTTGCACCGCTAAAGTTCTTCGGAGGCTTCTGGTTCAGAGTCGAAGAACCTAACTTGTTCGTTAACGAAGTGGTCGGTGGTCAGGGCAGCTTCGCAACGGATAAACTGCAAGACTTTCTCCGAGGATACTTCAACGAACGTCTCATAGATACTCTAAGTCAATACTCACTCGTGGACGTTTATGGAAAACTTGACGAGACAAGCCTTCTTTCCAAAAACACGCTCTTCGACGCATTCGGTAAAATAGGTCTTGAATTAATGGATGTCAAGTTCGAAGGCATAGACACAACACCAGAATTCAGAGACAGACTGTTCTATTTGCGAACAGGCGTAGGCGCATCAGACTACTTGCGCATGGAAACCGTTCAGAAATCTTCCGAAAGCCTATCCAAAAGTGGAGGCGCATCCATAGGTGCAGGAGCAGTCATACTTCCACAGATTCTTCAGCAGCCAGCTCAAGGTCAAGCTCCAGCTCAAGTGATGGTGTTATGTCCCAAATGTGGATTCCAGAATCCTCAAAACACAAAGTTCTGCGGCAACTGCGGAACCTCGCTACAGCCAGCAACCGGCGGCATTACTTGTCCAAAATGTGGCACAGTGAACGCTGCTGGAGCCAAGTTCTGCTCAAACTGCGCCAACCCGCTCCAGGCGATCGTTAAGTGTCCAAAATGCGGCACTGATAGTCCGTCTGGCACCAAGTTCTGTCCAAACTGCGGAACCAAACTATAAACTACCCTTCCCTACCATTTTATCCTTCGGGAAATAGCGTTTCTTGACCATTTTCTCGTCCTGCGATTTTCAACGAGCTGATGTTTCGTAAATGTTTTTGTATTTCAATGCACAGTCTCTGTTTCGGATGCCTGAAGTTTATGGGCGAAGAGATGATCGGTCACGGCACATGGTACGACATGATGGCGCAAAAAGTTATCGAAAGAGAGCGCACGCTAGGAAGAAACTTGACGAAAATCAGGACCGAGATGGGTCTTGGCGCTTCAGGTTTCCCTCACATCGGTAGCCTCGGCGACGCCTCACGCTCATACGCAGTCACCTTAGCCCTTCGAGAGATGGGTTTCGATTCTGAACTGATTGCCTTCTGCGACGATAAAGATGGCTTGCGTAAGGTCCCCGCTGGGTTGCCAAAAGAATTGGAGAAGTACCTGGGCTATCCAGTGTCCAGTATTCCAGATCCGTTTGGCTGCCATAAGAGTTTCGGCAACCACATGAGTTCGCTGCTCCTCGATGCGCTGGATACATGCGGAATTCAGTACAAGTATCTGTCTGCACAAGAAGTTTACGACAAAGGTTTATTGCGCGACGAAATTCGAACTTTGCTCTTGAATGCCAAAGCCGTAGGCGAAATCGTCAAGCAAGAGGTCGGTCAGGAACGCTACACCGAGGTCTTGCCCTTTTTCCCCGTCTGCGAAAAATGCGGGCGCATCTACACTACGAAAGCCATCGCGTTCGAGCCGAAAACCGACAAAGTTCTATACGCCTGCGAAGGCTTGGAAATTAGAGGTAAACGAATCGAAGGATGCGGGCACAAGGGAGAAGCCAGCATAATTGGCGGTGGCAAGCTCACTTGGAAAGGCGAGTTTGCCGCGCGCTGGAAAGCCCTAGACATACGTTTTGAGGCTTATGGAAAAGACATTGCTGACTCAGTTCGAATTAACGACCGAATATGTCGCGAAATCCTCCATTTTGAACCGCCATCGCACGCTCGGTATGAGATGTTCCTTGACAAGGGCGGAAAGAAAATCTCTAAATCCGCTGGCAACGTTTTCACGCCGCAAATCTGGTTCCGCTATGGATCGCCGCAATCGTTGCTCCTGTTGATGCTAAAACGCTTTGTTGGAACGCGAACTCTGGACGTTTCCGACATTCCTGCGTACATGAACGAGCTGGACAATTTGGAGGATGCCTATTTCGGGAAGAAACCGACAAAAGATGAGAAGGAACTGGTGAAGCTTCGTGGCTTGTTTGAGCATTGCTGGGTCATGAAGCCGCCGAAAGCGCCAAGCATACACGTGCCGTATAACTTGTTGGCGTTCTTAGTGAAGATGGCGCCGAAAGAAAACACCGAAGAGTTCTTAGAGGAAAAACTCCGAAGCTACGGGTACCTGCAGACAAACCAGCACATTGAAGAAGCCCTCAGAAAGCGGGTTCAGTACGCATTTAACTGGACTCAGGATTTTGCGGAGATAAAAGAAACCGCTGTAAGCCTGACGGAAAAAGAGGAAAAAGCGGTCTCTGAGCTAATAGGAGTTTTGGAAACTGTGGATGAGCCTGAGAAGATACAGAACGCGGTTTTCAACGTAGCCAAAATCAACGGCATACAGCCCGGAACATTCTTCAAAACTCTCTACATGATTCTAATGGGTGCACCGCAAGGGCCGAGGTTAGGACCTTATATTCTAGCAATGGGCAAGCAAAACGTAATTGCCGCGTTAAAAAGGGCGTTGGCTAAGCCTTAGCTATCCGTTGAGTATGGTTCCGTTCCAGAATATATATTTACCGTAGCCTAACTTGTCGTAGTCAACTTCGTCGTCGTAGATAATGTCTAGTTTGCTGTCGTATTGTTTCAGTAGGTTGCCGATTTGGACAGACATGTCGAATGAGAAATCGTTTGCCTCCCATAGTCCCCATATCTTGTCTGTTGGACCCCTGAAACCATACGCGAAATCCTTCGGAAGCACAAAAGCCGTCCTTTCGCTGCTTGATTGCTTGGTTCGGGGATTGTTATGTGCGTACTCCGTGAATTGTTTTATGGCTTGCAAATGCTCCTCCGTTAATGTGCCGTGTGTGAAGTTCACGTCTGTGTCAAAAATTACTATGTACTTAGCCCCATTTTGGTAGGCATAAACCATGTCATCATAAAGCTCTTCGCCAGATTCGAGGTACGGCGGTTCAGTGTAATCATGTGTAATCATGATACCCCATTCTTTGTTTTGGGCTGTGGCTGCGCCTCTGCCTAACGCCACGTTAATTTGTTCGCTATAATTCAAGGCAAACTCTGCAAAGACCGTGTCGTATCCTCCTTTATAGTCAAACCAGTAAAGAGCATAATCTGAGGTGAAAAACTGAATATCTTCAACATCGCTGAAGTTACTAGCCATCCAATTATTAGTCATGTTAATTATACTTACAAATTGGTTTCCGGCATCTGTGTAATTATCTGCCTCTTTAACTGGATACCGCTTCGTTCCGTTTTGCAATGTGAAAAGGTCTAATTGTTTGCCGCCGGGTTCGTCGTGGACATAAAGTCCTAGAAAACGGCTGCCCCATAACGCCTTCGCGTGCTCTATCCAAGGCATCCCAATTTGTGGTGGCATCTCAGTGTAGACAATGAACGATAAGCCCTTGTCGTAAAGATACTGGCTGAGGTCATGGAGCTTCGTTTCGTTATGCGCTATGTCTACGCTTCCTATTATGAAAAGGTTCGTGTAGGGACTTGCTGCATCTACGAGTGTTTTGATTTCTTCAAGATTGTCGTATGCCACATCGATGCCTATGTAGACGTCGACGTACTCACCTTTTGCAGGGTCTGTCTTGACTAGACCATACCTTAACAGAAGTGATGCGATCAGCAGAGATGTTATAATAATCATCACAGCATATTTGGCGTTCATTACACTCGTAATATAATAGCGCTGCGAACGAAATAAGTGTTTTCTGAAAAATGCAGAAACGTTGCATTTTAACTTCAAAAAACTTCGATTGCTCTGAAGGCGGTCCATGGAAAACTATAAACTTACACAATTCTTGTTGATCTAAACCGAATCCGCCAACTTGACTTGACCGAAAGGTGAATGGATGATCACGCAAAAACAGCTTTCTTACATCAAACTAATAGCTGTGCCTGTTTCTGGAAAGTCATAAATACCACCTTAACTAAATAAATACTATAGAAATAGGAAAAATAAGAGAAATACGGAGAAGATTGAAATTGTCTAAGAATTCTATGAACCACAAAAATTTTCTGAGAAAGAAAACTATTGCAATCGCAGTATTTCTGACATTGACAATCGCTGCAACCATGATATTCGCGCCTCTAGTTAACGCGCATACTCCTCCAAGAATATATGCTATATACGCCAGAGTTCACATTGCACCCAACCCTGTAGGCGTTGGTCAATCAGTGATTATTGTTGGATTGGTTAACTGGGCGCTACCAGGAGCACTCTACGCAAATGACGTCAGATTAAAAAACTATACAATTACTATTACAAAGCCTGACGGAATTACATTTGTACAGAAATATGATTTAGCCCCCGACCCCGGTGGATCAGCGTTTTTGCTATACACACCTGATCAAGTCGGCAACTACACGGTATTGTTCGAGCATCATGGAACTAATGGTGTTGGAACAGTATACACTTGGAATCGAACAACTAACCCTGAACTCACAGCGGCAGAGGCGGCTAATTACGGCAACATCTGGTTACCAGCCAGCGCAACAGCCACTTTCACTGTGCAAGCAGAGCCTGTAGGGACTCCACTTGTTGTTCCTCTTCCGACTGAATACTGGACACGCCCGATTGAAGGACAAAACTGGCCATGGCAAAGCGTCTCATCAAACTGGTTAAGCGGAGCATCAGCTGGAGGCGCCAGTATATCTACTGGAGTGGCCACTGGCACGCGTTGGCAACAAGACGGCAGCGCACCTAGGACTCCTCACGTGATGTGGACAAAGCCTATCGAATTTGGCGGTTTAGTCGGCGGATCAACTGTAATTGATTCCCAAACATACTATTCAGGCTTCTCATATGAAACTAGATTCGGCAACCCGATAATTATCAGCGGAGTACTTTACTATCGCCAACCACTCGGTCATGAAGGATCAGGAGGAGGATATGTTGCGGTCGATTTGCGTACTGGACAAGAAATCTGGCGTCGCGACGATATTGAACCAGACAAGGGGCAACTCTTTGATTTTCAATCACCGAATCAGCATGGAACAGTCGGAGGCATATTATGGGATGTTGCTGGCAGTACTTGGCTTGCATATGACGCGTTTACAGGAAAAGCAATATTCAACTTAACAGCTGTTCCAAACGGTTACGAAGTCTACGATACAAGACAACGGATAGACTATGTTGGTGCTACAGTCGAGGAAGCAACAATTAGTTTGCCTCTAACGCGTGCTGGCGACATAACACGTTATGTAATATCTTACAACACAACATCTGACACTGGACTATTGCGCCTTTGGAGCGTTGCAAAAGCAGTTGGATTGGTCTCACCGCAGTATGGAGCAGAAGGATGGAGAGCAAATGGAAACAACATAAACTCAAGCACTGCCTATTTATGGAACGCAACGTTACCTAATTTGAACGGAGCTTCAGCACCATTCATAGCTGGCGTTATCCCTGGTGACATTATGCTGGGCGCAAGCAGTAACATAGCACTCACTTATCTGCCTCGGCCTCTTCAGGATGACCCGTGGACAATGTGGGCACTGAACCTCAATGAATCGAAAGGACCAATAGGTCAGCTGTTATGGATTAGGAATTATACGGCACCGCCAGGCAACATCACCAGAATGCTTTCGATGGTACCGTTAGATCCAGTTAACCGTGTGTGGGTCATGAAGGACTTTGACACAGCACAGATGCATGGCTACAGCATTGACAATGGAGACTTGCTATGGAGTGCAAAAACTGATCCGCTGCAAATGGAAGACATTCCTGCAATGCAACAGTACGCCATCAGAGAAGGCTTTTCAGCTTACGGCATTTTCTACGTTAGCGGTTACGGAGGAGAAATCCGTGCTTACTCAACTAACAATGGAACCTTACTCTGGACATTCAATGACACAAGCACAACACTCTACAACACAGGAATACCTTGGGGAAATCAACCACTACACGCCTCTGCCGTTGCAGACGGAGTTGTCTACGCTTTTGCTGGAGAACACTCACCTAACACACCGCTATACAAGGGAAACCGACACTTCGCCGTTGACGCTTTCACAGGAGAGAAAATATGGGAACTATTCGGATGGTCTTCTTCAGGGCTAGGGACAGCTATTGCACCAGTTGCTATTGCCGACGGATACCTAACATACCTTAACGCTTATGATGGTCAAATATACTCAATTGGCAAAGGACCAAGCACCACTTCAGTTTCCGCATCACCCGAGATTACTGTGGAAGGAAGCAGCGTTTTGATAAAAGGCACTGTGATTGACATTTCTGCTGGTACCAAGCAACCTGAGCAGATTGCTCGTTTCCCGAACGGAGTTGCCGCTGTATCAGATGCTAGTCAGGGTGCGTGGATGGAGTACGTGTACATGCAGAAGCCTCGTCCAACGGACGCTACTGGCGTTGAGGTTACGTTGAGCGTGCTTGACGCGAACAACAACTTCCGCGAAATCGGCAAAACCACAAGCGACTCGAATGGCTTCTTCAGCTTCCAATGGAAACCAGACATCACGGGCAAATTCACAGTGTACGCAAGGTTTGCTGGCTCTGAAGCTTACTGGCTATCGCAAGCAGAAACAGCCTTCGCAGTTGATCCAGCATCGCCAGCACCGCCTGGAGAGCCTGAACAGCCGCCAAGCATGACTGACATATACATTCTTGCCGGAGTAGCTGCAATAATCATCGCAATCGCTGTAGTCGGCGCTTTGATCCTGCTAGTGCTTAGAAAACGACCATAAATATCTGAACACCAATCACTTCCCTTTTTTAGTTTTTAATCAATAAATTAAGAATCATACGCAGAAATGATAAGTGTTCTATTGGAACTTTGCATTATGTTCCACTTCTATTATTTAATGTTTGGCTTGACTACGAACAAGTACAAGGCTTAAGCTTTTCCCTCCAAGTTTTGCTGAAGTTTCTGTGTCTTTGCCCCTAACTCAGATTGTGAGGGAAACGGAACGGAAAAAACACAACGCTAAGGCAAAGTGAAAAAATGAAACAGAAAACCATTGTTCTTTATTCACATCTAATTACGTGTGCTTCGAAACAATGAACCTATTTTTGCTATTTGAAAATAATATGCCCTTATTCAGTGTTTTAGTTGGGACAGATACTGCTCGGAAAAGTCTTAACCCTTGTTAGAATAATCAAACTGATATTTCTTCCATCAAGCCCGCTTCGGGATACGGAAACACGTGCGTCTTCTTAGCCGCGAAGGACAACGTTACTTTTGTTCCAACTTCGAACCATGCTTCCGCCATAGAAGGCTTGATCACAACAACGCTATCTTGGCTTTCAAGCTTAACCACGTACCTTACGAACGTTCCCTCGAAAGTGATTTTCTCCACTTTGCCAACAAGCGCATTCTCCTTTTCAGTGATTCCCCGTTCTATCGTGAAGATTTCAGGGCGAACAGCCAAAACCACTCTCCCGCCCTGCTTCACGCCGTTCATGGTAGCGCGTACTTTGTAGCAGCCGCGCAACTCGATCTCCAGTTCTTGCTCCATGATTTCTGTGACTTCTCCTTCGAGAAAGTTCGATTCACCAATAAAATGTGCCACGAACAAAGAGTTCGGGCTCATGTAAAGTTCCTGCGGCGTTCCTACCTGCACAATCTTGCCCTTCTTCATCACTGCAATCCTGTCCGAGATTGACATGGCTTCCGACTGGTCATGTGTAACGTGAATAGCGGTCAAGTTCAGATCCTTAGCCATCTTCCTAATCTCGTATCGTATTTCGTTCCTGACTTTAGCGTCCAGCTGACCTAACGGTTCGTCTAGAAGCAGAATTTTCGCGCCGGCTGCCAGCGCCCGCGCCACCGCAATCCTCTGCATCATGCCTCCGCTTAATTCGCCTGGATAGGCATCCAGCCTTTCATGAAGCTTGACGAGTTCAAGAACTTCGTCGCCGATGGTTTCTGCCTCTTTAAGGTTGAAGTTTTTAACTTTTGGACCGTAGAGCACATTTTCCCAAACGCTCATGTGCGGAAACAACGCGAAAGTTTGAAAGACAAAACCAATGTCCCTATCTTCAGGCGGCACATCGTCCACGCGTTTATCGCCAATGTAGATTTCGCCGCTGTCAGGCTTAATAAGGCCTGCGATGAGTCTCAGAAAAGTGGT